>NZ_JAZKVY010000125.1:0-496 GCF_036624925.1 Stenotrophomonas sp. A3_2 | reverse complement strand
CGCCGCCTGGACCGGGCTGACCGCGCGGAACACGACATTGCCCCAGATCAGCAGTGTCGCCTCCACCGGCAGCGGTGCAACCCGCGTGCTGACGATCACCGGCAGCGGCTTCGGCCCGGCGCCAAGCGCGGTCGGCAGCACGACGGACACCCCGTACCTCGTCATCACGACGTTCAACCGCAACGCGCCCTACACGGATGGCTTTCCGTGGAACGCCGGCTTCTGCGGCGGGTCGGACTGCAACGGGGTGACGGCGACTTATACGAGTTGGTCGGACACACAGATCGTCATTGGCGGCTTTGGCCCCGCCTATGGACAGGGCAATTGGTCCGCCAATCCTGGGGACACGGTGTGCGTTGGCGTCTGGCCCAGCACCAGCACGACCAATGGCACCACGGGCGGGCGCTTCAAATGCGCCCGCTTACCCTACAAATAAGACTGGGCGCGGCCGAAACATCCGGTTCGGCGCGGCGGCGCGTGGCGTGAGAAGCTGCGC
>NZ_JAZKVY010000124.1:0-451 GCF_036624925.1 Stenotrophomonas sp. A3_2 | reverse complement strand
CGGGGCGGCCGCTCGCATGAAGCGCCAGCGCCTCCTCGGCCGTGATGCGGTTCGCGGTATCGCCGTCGGCCAAAATCATCTCCCTCACCCTGTGGCGGCAGGTTCGTCCCCACCCCGGCTTCTGGCAAGCGCGCTCGGTGGGGCTATAAGCGCCGCATGGCGGATGGCGCGCAAAAGCCCGGGCACGCCGCGCCACGGCCAAGCGCCGAGGGCGCGAGCCCGGCCCTGGCCCAGTGGTTCACGCTGAAGGAGCGGCATCCCGACGCCCTGCTGTTCTTCCGCATGGGCGATTTCTTCGAGATGTTCTTCGCCGACGCCGAGGCTGCGAGCGCCGCGCTGGACATTGCGCTGACCCATCGCGTCGAGCATGGCGGGGTGCCGATCCCGATGTGCGGCGTGCCGGTGGCGACGGCCGATCTGTATCTCGCCCGCCTGATCCGCCGTGGCTTCC
>NZ_JAZKVY010000123.1:0-349 GCF_036624925.1 Stenotrophomonas sp. A3_2 | reverse complement strand
GCGACCTCTGGGTCCTGTGCAGTTGCAGCTATTGGCGTTTTGCCAGCGGCTAAAAGCTTTTGCCTGCTAAGGGAAACGTAGATTTCCCCTTGTCCGTATTCAGTTAGGTTGATTTCCCCGGCTAGCCGGTGAAATCGTGACCGTGCAGTGAGAATGGCATGGCATGCTTCATGGTATCCGGCCTCTCGCTTGATGGTCATTTATCAGAGTCCCAACTTGCTCCCCATTTCGGAGCATCGAACCACACTGTGAGCTTAGTCTTGAGAGTAGATTTTATTGAGAGCGCGGACTTAACTCTCGCGACGTAGGGGGCAATCCCGGCTGATCATATAACGCCCGTCTCGGGCAC
>NZ_JAZKVY010000122.1:0-426 GCF_036624925.1 Stenotrophomonas sp. A3_2 | reverse complement strand
GCGCAGTAACCGCACCTTCGGCCTGCTCTCCGTGCGGCGGCCGCCGGTGCCCTTGGTGTTGGCGCTGGCCTGGCCGCTGCTGGTGATGTTCACGGAACGGATTTTCGCCGAGGACCGTCAGATCGTCGAGTTCGAGCAGGCGGCGTTCGATCAGCAGGGCGCGGACTGGAACCGGGAGGTGTTTCCGCCAATCCTGGAGCTGCGGGATTTGTTGCGGCGATGCGGGGCAAGTGGAGAGCGCGTGGTGCCGCGCGAAGCCGGGACGGATGCGGCATGACGAGTGTCTTAGCTTATTTTCGTTGGCCTGTGCGGCGTATGGCCGCGGCCGGAGGTGGCGTCAGCCCTCAAGCCCCGGCCGCGCCCGCGCGGAAGCCGCTCAGCACCGCGAGCAGCGCGCGTTGGACGGGGCGGCGCAGCCTCTCCTCG
>NZ_JAZKVY010000121.1:0-393 GCF_036624925.1 Stenotrophomonas sp. A3_2 | reverse complement strand
ACGGGCGAGGCGGGCGCGTCGTTCGGCCAGCCAGATATCGGCCGTATCCGGTGCCGGTATCGGCAAGGGGCCGGCCGCGCGCATGTTGGCGAATACGGGGGCAGGAATGAGTTGCTGCTCGACAGCACGATAGCGTCGGCTTCCCTCGACCCACATGTCGCCGGCGCGAAGCCGGTCGCGAAGCTCGACCAGCACGCACAATTCATAGATCCTGCGATCGGGAATGCCGGTGCCGATCGCCCGACGCCAAGCTTGCCGGATGAAGCCGACTGGCGTGCCTGCAGGCAATTTGCGCAGATGACCAAAATGAAGGTCGCGCATGATCGCGACCGCTCGCGCGAGCGCATGGCAGGCTGGCACCGCCCCGAATGTGAACGAGGCGATGAACGAGGG
>NZ_JAZKVY010000120.1:0-335 GCF_036624925.1 Stenotrophomonas sp. A3_2 | reverse complement strand
TCCAGGGCGCCGCTCTGCCAGCGGGACGCCACCTCGCAACTGGTGAACACGCACAGGCCGGCGCCGTCCGAGCCGCCGACGTTGCGCATGTGCTGCTTCGGGTCGAGGTCGGCAGTCGCCCGCGCGCCGCCGTCGGACGGGTCGCCCGAGTGGATCGACTGGGCTACGGCCGGCAGTGCCAGCACCGCCACGGCCGCCAGCGCACACACGATTCGTTTGAGCATGTCAAAGCCTCTGGTAATGGTTTCTTCATCTTCACCGTCGGCCCGGACACCCACCGGTCGGGCAACTCGTGGCGGGCGCCTCGACCACCTTCTGCATCACCCGGTCGTCGC
>NZ_JAZKVY010000119.1:0-19959 GCF_036624925.1 Stenotrophomonas sp. A3_2 | reverse complement strand
GCGGGGGGGGGGGGGGGGGGGGGGGGGGGGGCCCGGGCGTGGGTCGCCCGCCCCCCCCCCCCCCCGTGGCTCGGGGGGCCCCCCCCCCCCCCCCCCCCCACCCCGCCCTCCCACGGAATGCACGCTTTTGACGTTGCCGTGAGCAGGTGCAGGGCGGCAGCCCTGCCGACACACCCACCCCCACACCCACAAACGAGACGCGCGTCACCGCCCGCAACACGCGCGCCGCTTCGTAAACAACCTTTCATCTTCCATTCGCATAGTGGCGGCGCGCCGCGCGCAGACGCGCCGGTCTTCCCCCATGCAGTGGA
Source organism: Stenotrophomonas sp. A3_2 (assembly GCF_036624925.1). Lineage (NCBI taxonomy): Bacteria > Pseudomonadati > Pseudomonadota > Gammaproteobacteria > Lysobacterales > Lysobacteraceae > Stenotrophomonas > Stenotrophomonas sp. A3_2. The sequence goes on along the minus strand of NZ_JAZKVY010000119.1, from coordinate 19,648 downwards.
CTCACATGCAGACCCGATACCTGACGATCGCCGTGGCAATTGCCCTTTCCGCCGCCGCCAGCACCCATGCCGCCGAAACCACCGACGCCAGCACCGATGCCGCGCTGAGCGCGCAGACGCTGGATACCGTCTCCGTGATCGGCCAGGGCGAGACCCGCCAGGTGCAGCGCATCACCGCGGTCGACAAGCAGGTGCTGCCTCCAGGTACCAGTGGCCAGAAGATCCTCGACCGCCTGCCGGGCGTGTCGGTGCAGTCCAACGATGCCTTCGGCGCGAACGAAGAATCGCAGACCATCAGCCTGCGCGGCTTCGACAAGAGCCGCCTCGGCTATACGCTGGACGGCATCCCGCTGGGCGACAACAGCTACGGCAACTACAACGGCCTGAGCATCGCCCGCGCGATCATCGCCGAGAATCTGGCCGGTGCCGAGTTGTCGCAGGGCATCGGTTCGCTGGGCGTGGCCTCGACCAGCAACCTGGGCGGCACCATCCAGTACTTCTCGATGGACCCGTCCACCGAGTTCGGTGGCCGCGCCAGCGTCACCGTCGGCGACGACAGCCAGCGCCGTGGCTACCTGCGCGTGGATACCGGTGACATCAACGGCTTCTCGGCCTATGTGTCCGGCGTGCACCAGGACCAGGACATGTGGGCCGCGCCCTACCAGAACCAGACCACCCGCCAGTTCAACGCCAAGGCCGTATGGAACGTGGGCGACCATCGCTTCGGTGCGTTCGTGGCCACCTCGCGCGCCAGCCAGGCCAACTATGCCTACCTGTCCAAGGACATGCTGGCGCGTGGCCTGGGCTGGGACTGGAACATCTACGCACCGGACTGGGACCGTGCTGTCGCCGCAGCCTATTGCGCGCCGGGCACCTACAACAAGGCACGCTGCAAGTTCAGCGGCGGCGTCAACAGCATCGACGATGCCTACTACCAGAGCCGCGCATTGCGCGACGACAATCTCTATTCGGTCGATGCCGACCTTCGCCTGGGCGAGCAGGGCCGCCTGAAGCTGCTGGCCTACCACCACGACAACCGTGGCCAGGGCCACTGGTGGGCACCGGGCCAGCCATCCTACCCGGGCACCGACAGGATGCTGCCGATCTCGATCCGCAGCACCAACTACACGATCAACCGCGATGGCCTGACCGCCGCATTGTCGTGGACGGTGGGCATCCACGAACTGGAAGCCGGCCTGTGGTACGAGCAGAACGACCATAACGTGTCGCGCAACTTCTACTACATCAGTGGCCCGTTCCTGGATGACCTGTACCTGAAGAACCCCGACCGCCTGCTGTTCAACCAGGACTTCGACATCCGCACGCGCCAGTTCTACGTGCAGGACCGCATGCGCTTCCTGGGCCAGCGCCTGACCGTGGATGTGGGCATCAAGAGCCCGAACACCCGCATGCGCGCCACCGCCCAGCCGGGCGTGGAAACCCGCATCGCCTCGGGCACGCTGACCGCCAAGGAATCGGTGCTGCCGCAGGTGGGCCTGGGCTTCAAGCTCAGCGCCAACAACGAGCTGTTCGCCTCCTACGCCGAGAACATCGCCGCCTTCGTCGGCGGTGGCAGCGGCGGCCCGCTGCAGGTGTCGCCGGAATCGTTCGCGGCCAGCGCCGGGCTGGAGCCGGAGAAGTCCAAGAGCCTGGAAGCCGGCTTCCGCACTTTCGGTGAGAAGTACCAGGCCTCGATCGCTGCATACAACGTCAAGTTCGACAACCGCCTGCTGTCGCTGAACCCGTGTTCGAGCATCGAAGTCGGCACGCGCCCGGAGTGCGTGACGCGCTTCATCAACGTCGGTTCGGTGAAGAGCCATGGCGCGGAACTGACCTTCATCCTCAAGCCGATTGATGGCCTGCAGTGGTACAACGCGCTGTCCTGGAACAAGACCACCTACGAGGATGACTACACCTCGGGCGGTGCGATCGTACCGGTGGCCGGCAAGATCACGGTGGATACGCCGCAGCGCATGGCCTCCAGCGAGATCAGCTGGAACCGCGACGGCTTCTTCGCCAACCTGCGTGCCAAGTACACCGGCAAGCGCTACTACACCTACACCAACGACCAGTCGGTGCCGGGCGTGACCACCTTCGACGCTGGTGCAGGCTACGACTTCGGCCCGGGCCTGGGCCTGCGCAACGTGCGGGTGTCGTTGAACGCGACCAACCTGACCAACAAGCGCTATGCCGGCCAGCTGAGTTCGTTCGCACCCACGGACCCGAACGGCACGCGCTACGCGATCCACGCCAGCGCACCGCGCCAGGTGTTCATGACCGTCGCCGCCGAGTTCTGATGCGATGGGGTCAGAGCCCTTTCGCGCGCGAAAGGGATCTGACCCCGGTGCAAGGGGCCGCTAGACTGCACGGGCACTGAGCAACGGACACCCCACGTGACCCCCGACGACTACCACGCGTCCTGCAGCCGCCTGCTGCAGGACTACCTGCACACCGCTTCGCCCGAGCAACGCCACATCTACGTTGCACGGCGCAACTACGATGACAGCCCCGACGTGCTGGCCTGGCTGGCAGAGCAACGCGATCTGGACCGTGCCACGGCACTGCTGATGCACGCATCACTGGGCGCAGGCCGGTTCGCCCAGTACACAGACGCCAGCGAGGTGCCCGGCCACGAGCAGGCGGCGTACGCGCTGGTCCGTCGCATCGAGCAGCGGTGCCTCGATGGCTTCTACGCCGACCATGGGCTGGACTTCGATCCGTTTGCCGAGGCGGTCGATGATGCGTACGACGATGGCCTGCCGTTCCCGATCGCGCAGCAGTTGCACGATCTGGCCGCGGCCTTTGAACCCGAACGCGGCCCGGCACTCGGTGATGCCACCGCAGGTGATGTCGATATCTGGGCGGAGGTCGTGCCCCCAGCACTCTCACCCGTAGCAACCGCGTCGGATCCGGGCTGGCCGCTGCTCGTCTCGTTCCTGCAGCAGGCCACGCCGCAGCAGCGCCATCAGCTGATGCTGTTCGCCGACACCCACACCCTGTCCGATGCGCTGCAATGGCTGCTTGAACAGCCGTCGTTGGCCGCATCCAGCGCACTGGCGCTGTACTGGAACCTGGGGGCGTCCTGGTACGTGCCGTTTGCCACGGTCGACGATGTGCCTGCATCGCACCGCCACACCGCCGCGGTGCTGCGTGGCATCGAACAACGGCTGGCCGAGGGCGGCTACGCTGACCAGGGCCTGGGCTTCGACCTGGCGCAGAACCGGCCACGCTTCCCGGCCCGTTGGCCCGGCCGGCCGGTGCTGCGCGCGGTTCCCGAGGCGATGTGGTTGCCGCGCGACGGCCAGATCGTGGAGGAGTCCGACGAGGTGGATTTCATCTCCGGCCTGCCGGAGGAGGTGGCTGGCGCACTCGCGCAGGCGCGCGGATAGACCGCGGAGCGCATCGGGGTCAGAGCCCTTTCGCATGCGAAAGGGATCTGACCCCAGGGGCGACCGAGCATCCACGCATGGCGTGGATCTACTGCAACGCGCGGGGGTCAGCCCATGTACAACCCACCATTGACCGCGTAATCGGCGCCGGTCACGTACGAAGCCTCGTCCGATGCCAGCCAGCCCACCAGCCCGGCCACTTCCTCTGGCCGGCCCAGGCGGCGCACCGGCACCGAGGCGGCCAGCCGGTCCAGCACATCCGGCGGGAAGCTGCTGATCGCCTGGCTTGCGATGTGGCCCGGCGACAGCGTGTTGACGGTGACCCCGCGCGACGCAACTTCGGCAGCCAGTGCACGGCTGAAGCCATGCATCGCGGCCTTGGCGGTGGCGTAGTTGACCTGGCCGATCTGGCCCTTGTGGGCGCTGACCGAGCCGATGTTGATGATGCGGCCCCAGCCGCGCGTGGCCATGCCGTCGACCACCTGCTTGGTGAGGTTGAACAGCGCGTTGAGGTTGGAGGCGATCACCGCGTTCCAGTCCTCCACCGTCATCTGGCGGAACAGCAGGTCGCGGCTGCCGCCGGAGTTGTTGACCAGTACATCGACCTCACCGACTTCGGCGCGGACCTTGGCGAACGCCGCGCTGGTCGAGGCCCAGTCGGTCGCGTTGCCTTCGGAGGCGATGAAGTCGAAGCCCTGTTCGCGCTGCTCGCGCAGCCAGTTGGCCTTGCGCGGCGAGTTCGGCGCGCAGCCGGCAACCACGGTGTGGCCGCTGCGGGCCAGGCTCTGGCAGATGGCAGTGCCGACACTGCCCATTCCACTGGTGACGTAAGCGATTCGAAGCGTCATTGCAGAAGGCTCCTTGGCAAAGGGTCAGGCGGCAAGGGGATACAGGCCGAACAGCAGGCTGCCGATCATCAGCAGCATCGAGATGGCGATGGCCCACTTCAGGGTGAACTTCTGGTGGTCGGCGAATTCGACCTTGGCCAGGCCCACCAGCAGGTAGGTGGACGGCACCAGCGGGCTGAGCAGGTGCACCGGCTGGCCGGCCAGCGAGGCGCGCGCCATTTCCACCGGGGTGATGCCGTAATTGCCGGCGGCCTCGGACAGGATTGGCAGCACGCCGAAGTAGAACGCGTCGTTGGACATGAAGAAGGTGAACGGCATCGACGCCACCGCCGTGATCACCGCCAGGTACGGGCCCCACGATTCCGGAATCACGGCCAGGAAGCTGTGCGACATCGCCTCCACCATGCCGGTGTTGTTGAGGATGCCGGTGAAAATGCCTGCGGCGAAGATCAGTGACACCACCGACAGCACGTTGCCGGCGTGGTTGACCACGCGGCGGCGCTGCTCGGCCAGGTTCGGATAGTTGATCACCAGGGCGATGGCGAAGCCGACCATGAACAGCACCGGCATCGGCAGCACGCCAATGATCAGCGCGGTCATCAGCGCCACGGTCAGTGCCAGGTTCACCCACAGCAGCTTCGGCCGCTTGATGTCTTCGGCATCTTCCACAGTCGGCAGCGCGTTGCTGTCGTCGGACACGCTGTTGTCCATCCAGCTGCCGCCCTTGGGCAGGGTCACCACGCCGAGGCGACGGCGTTCCTTCAGGCCCAGGTACCAGGCCAGCAGCAGCACGCCGGCACAGGCGATCACCATCGACGGGATCAGCGGCACGAACACGTCGGCCGGGTCCACGTGCAGCGCGGTGGCCGCGCGTGCGGTCGGGCCGCCCCACGGGGTCAGGTTCATCACGCCGCCGGCAAGGATGGTCACGCAGGTCATGTTCAGCGCGTTCATGCCCAACCGCTGGTACAGCGGCAGCATCGCCGAGACGGTGATCATGTAGGTGGTCGAGCCATCGCCATCGAGCGAGATCAGCATCGCCAGCACCGCGGTGCCAAGCACGATCTTCATCGGGTCGCCCTTGACGAAGCGCAGGATCACCCGCACCAGCGGATCGAACAGGCCGGCGTCGATCATCACCCCGAAGTAGAGGATGGCGAACATCAGCATCACGCCGGTGGGTGCGATCTTCTTGATGCCCTCCAGCATCATCTCGTCGATGCCGGCACCGAAGCCACCGATCAGCGCGAACAGGATGGGGATGGTGATCAGGGCGACGAGCGGCGACAGGCGCTTGCTCATGATCAAGTACATGAACGTAATGACCATGCCAAAGCCGAGGATGCTCAGCATCATCTGCGGACTCCTTGCGAAAACAGGACGTGGGGAGTGGAAGGGGCCCGGGCGGAATGCCCGGAATGTCGGGCCTAGAAGTCGTACTGCAGGCGGCCGGTGACCGCGCGCGTGCGGTCCACCGTCACCCCGGCCAAGCGGTCGCGGTTGCGGCTTTCGATCACGTTGAGCATGAAGCGCAGGTTGTCGCGCAGGTACCAGTTGCCACCCAGCGTCCACGCCTCGGTGCTGCCGCGGCGCAGGTCCGGCGCACCATCGAGATGCTGCGCGCCCCACATCTGGTCGTAGCGCAGCGCCACTTCGAACGCGCCGGCCTTGTGGCGGATGTCCTTCACCCGCGCGAAGCGGCCGGTCTTGCGGTCGTAGGCGCGGCTTTCGCCGGTGACGAACCAGCTGACCATGCCGTAGGCGGCCATCACGTCGCCACGCTGCGCACCGTCATCGAAGGTGGCGCCACTGAACTCGCCCTGCCACGACAGCGGGCCGCGCACCTGGGCGTACTCCAGCGACCACTTGTTGACATCGGTATCGCGGCCGGCGGAGAAGTCCACCAGGGTCAGGCGGCTGTTGTCGGACAGGTGGCCGGCCGGGCGCGGACGGATCTTCAGGCCCGGAACGCCGTTTGCGCCCGGGTTGTCATAGGCCTCGCGGGCCAGCGACAGGCCCAGGTGCAGCACGTCGCCATCGGCGGGCGAGGGCGCCCAGGTGACACGGCCACCGGCAGCACGCCCCTTCACCTGCCAGGCGTCGATGCTCTCCAGGCTGTAGATGCTGGCGGCCCAGGTGAAGTCACCCGGATTGGCCTGCCACGACGCGCCCAGTCGGTACAGCGGCGCCAGCGTGGTGCCGGCATTGCCGCGCTCCAGGAAGCTGCCGTAGTTGGAGCTGGTGCGGTCATCCAGCGAGAAGTACTGCTTGAACTGGCCGACGGTGAGCTTGCCGGCCTTGCCGAAGCTGCGCGCCAGGTACACGTCCTTGGCCTCGACGCGGTCGCCGGAGAAATCGGCTTCCAGCTTGTAGTCGACCACGAAGAACTTGCCGGACACGTCAACCCACGCACGGCGGATTTCGGTGTCGTCCTTGTTCGGGGTGCCCCGGTTGTCATTATCGAAGGTGGCGAAGTCCAGGTGCAGGCGGCCACCCAGGGTGGCGGTGACCGGACGGTCGTCTTCGGCAGCGAAGGCCGGCGCCGACAGGACAGCCAGCGCCATCATGGCGGCAGGACGCCGCCAGGCAAACGTGAATTCCACAAACCCTCCCAGGTGCGCGCCAGGCGCGCGGCAATCGTGGGCACCGGACGGTGCGCGGCCGCAGTCTGGGTCGCCGTAGCTGTCATCGTCCTGTCAGCGGTTTGTGCGGTGCAGCGTAAATGGTCGCCAGGCATGGCCCGGCGGGCGGCCCCGGCGTCATGCGGTAGCATTCGCTTCCCCTCCCACCGTCGTGCCCATGCGCCTGCTGCTGGTCGAAGACAACCCGGATCTCGCCGATGCGATCATCCGTCGCATGCGTCGCAGTGGCCATGCCGTGGACTGGCAGGCCGACGGCCTGGCCGCTGCCAGCGTGCTGCGCTACCAGAGCTTCGACCTGGTGGTGCTGGATATCGGCCTGCCCAAGCTGGACGGCCTGCGCGTGCTGGCCGGCATGCGCGAGCGCGGTGACGGCACGCCGGTGCTGATGCTGACCGCGCGCGATGGCATCGAGGATCGCGTGCAGGCGCTGGATGTGGGCGCCGACGACTACCTGGGCAAGCCCTTTGACTTCCGCGAGTTCGAAGCACGCTGCCGCGTACTGCTGCGGCGCGCGCGTGGGCAGGCCAGCGAAGTGGTGCAGATTGGCGGCTTCCAGTTCGACAACGCTGCGCACCGGGTCAGCCTCGACGGGGAGCCGATCGAACTGCCCAACCGCGAGTACCGCCTGTTGGAAATCCTGGTCGGGCGCCTCGGTCAGGTGGTCGGCAAGGACGAGATCGGCAACGGCCTGTTTGGTTTCGATGACGAAGCGGGCCCGAACGCCATCGAGCTGTACGTTGGCCGCCTGCGGAAAAAGCTGGCCGGCGCACCGCTGCGCATCACCACGGTGCGCGGTGTCGGCTACCTGCTGGAAGCCAGCGATGGCAGCGCCGACGCCGACGGCTGACGCACGCGCTGCGAACGCCGCACCGGGTTCGCTGCGGCGCACGCTGCTGCTCTACCTCGGCTTGCTGCTGGCGGTGTTCGCGGTGGCCCTCCTGTTCGCCGCACGCGATTACGGCCAGCGTGCCGCCAACCGTTCCTACGATCACCTGCTGGTGTCCTCGGCGCTGTCCATCGCCGATTCGGTGGCCCTGGTCGATGGACAGTGGCAGGTCGATCTGCCGTATGCGGCGCTGGACCTGCTGGCGATGGCCCCGGAAGACCGCGTGTTCTATCGGGTGGCCGACAGCCGCGGCACGCTGATCACCGGCTACGGTGACCTTCCTGTGTCGCCGCGCCGGCCCGGTACCAAGCCGCAGCTGTTCGATGCCACCTACAGCGGCGAGACCGTGCGCTTCGTGGTGGTCGGCCGCAGCTTCGCCGCGGCCTCGGCGCAGGGCGAGGTGCAGGTGCAGGTGGGCCAGACCCGGCGTGCGCGCGAAGCCGTCGCGCAGGACATGGTCAATCGCGCACTGCTGGCGATCGGCGTGCTGTCCGGCCTGCTGCTGGCGCTGGTGGCGTTTGGCGTGCACCGCGCGTTCCGCCCACTGGTGCGGGTGGAACGCGAGCTGTCGCGCCGCGAACCGTCCGACCTGAAGCCCCTCGACGCGCGCGTGCCGCGCGAGATGGACCAGATGGTGGCGGCGTTGAACCGCTTCATGGAACGCCTGTCCAGCAGCAACGAGACACTGCGCGCATTCATGGCCGAGGCCGCGCACCAGATGCGCACGCCGTTGGCTGCCCTGCGCGCGCAGGCACAGCTTGCGCTGGACGACGACGACCCCGAAGACATGCGGCGCAGCCTGCAGGCGATCGAGCGCAATGCCACCCACATGAGCCGGTTGCTGAACCAGCTGCTCAGCGATGCCAGCGTGATCCATCGTTCGCATCTGCAGCGCTTTGCAGCGGTGGACCTGGCCGAGACCGTGCACCAGGCCCTGCATGAAGCGCTGCCGCAGGCCGGTCCGGCGCCGCGCGTGCAGTTGGCGATGACCGCCGAACCGGCACTGGTGCACGGCGATGCGCTGCTGCTGCGCGAGGCGATCAAGAACCTGGTCGACAACGCACTGAAGTACGGCGGTGACGGCGACCTGCAGATTGCCCTTACCGTGGAAGGCGAGCAGGCCGTGCTGACCATCGCCGACCACGGCGCAGGCATCGCCCCGGCCGATGCCGAGCGCGTATTCGAGCGTTTCGCACGTGGCGAAGGCGCGCCCTCAGGTGGTGCCGGGCTGGGCCTGGCCATCGTCAAGCGCGTGGTCGACAGCCATGGCGGCCGCATTGACCTGAGCAACCGCCCGCAGGGCGGGCTGGTCGCCACCATCCGCCTGCCACGGAGCAGTCCATGATCCGCCTGTTCGCTGCTGCCGTTGCCTTGCTGCTGGCCCTGCCGGTACTGGCCGCGCCCGGCGACGTACGCCGTTTCCCGGCCCAGGCAAAGGCCACTGCGCAGCTGCGCATTCACGGCACCACCGACATCGAAGTGTTCGCGGTGGTGATCGCCGATTACCAGCGCCTGCATCCCGGCACCGAGGTGGTGTACGAGGACATCATCACCCAGAACCTGTACGCGCGTTACCTGCACGACCGCGCCGGACCGGCATCGCCGGACCTGCTGATCTCCAGCGGCATGGATCTGCAGACCAAGCTGGTCAACGATGGCCACGCGCTGCCACACCGTTCGGCGCAGACCGCCGCACTGCCGGCCTGGGCACAGTGGCGCAACGAGGCGTTCGGTATCAGCTACGAGCCGGTGGTGATGGTCTACAACACCCGCATGCTGCCGGCCGCGACGGTGCCGCACACGCGTCGGCAGCTGCTGGACCGGCTGCGCGCCGAGGGAGCACCGCTGCGCGGCAGGGTCGGCACCTATGACATCGAGCGCAGCAGCGTCGGCTACCTGCTGTCTACCCAAGATGCGCAGCGTGGCAGCATCGCCGGTGCGTTGCTGGGCGCGCTGGGTGACAACGACGTGGTGCGCGAGGAGCGCACCGGCGTGCTGCTGGACAAGGTGGCCAGCGGACAGCTGTCGCTGGTCTACAACGTGCTCGGCTCCTACGCGCAGGCGCGCGTCGACGCGGGTGCCCCGCTCGGCATTGTGGAGCCCGAGGACTACACGCTGGTGGTGCTGCGTACCGCAGTGATCCCGCGTACCGGCCCACACCCGGAAGAAGCCCGGCGCTTCCTCGACTACCTGCTGTCGCCACGCGGCCAGCAGGTGCTGTCGCGCGAGGCACGGCTGATGCCGATCGTGACCGGCAACGCGCGCGGCGATGATGCGCCGGGCCGCAGCCGCCGCCCGATCCAGCTCGGCCCGGGCCTGCTGGTGTACCTGGACGCGCTCAAGCGTCGCCAGTTCCTCGATGCCTGGCGCAGCAGCGTCGAGCCGGCCGGGCGCTGAGGCGGCGACCTGCCCGTACAATGGCGGCATGAGCGAATACACCATCCTGATCGCCGATGACCACCCGCTGCTGCGTTCGGCGGTGGTGCAGTCGTTGCGGCAGAGCCTGCCGCTGGCGCAGGTGCGCGAAGTCGCCAGCGCCGAGGCATTGGCCGAAGCGCTGGATGCCCACCCGGATGTGGACCTGGTGCTGCTGGACCTGACCATGCCCGGCGCGCACGGTTTCTCCGCGCTGCTGCACGTGCGCGGCTCGCATCCGGACATTCCGGTGGTGATCCTCTCCTCCAACGACCATCCGCGGGTGATCCGTCGTGCCCAGCAGTTCGGCGCGGCGGGTTTCATTCCAAAGTCTGCTCCGGCCGAGACCATCGGCGAGGCGGTGCAGGCGGTGCTCGATGGTGGCCTGTGGTTCCCGGCGATGGCCGCCGAACGCTCCGAGGCCGACGCACTGCTGGCCAGCCGCCTGGCCCAGCTGACCCCGCAGCAGTTCCGTGTGCTGCTGTGCCTGGCCGATGGCCTGCTCAACAAGCAGATCGCCTACACGCTGGGGTTGGCCGAGAACACGGTGAAGGTACATGTCACTGCGATCCTGAAGAAGCTCGAATGCCACAGCCGCACACAGGCAGCGGTACTGGTGAAGGCGCTGGAGCCTGAGGGCGACGCCGGCATCGGGTTGTAGTTTCCAGCCAACGGCGCAGCCCCTCGTGGGTGGACACGTAGAGCAGTTCATGGGTGAGGCCGGGCAGGTGGACTGCGCAGGGGCCGCTGCAAGTACGTCCATGTAAGCTCGGTCGCCGCATCCATGCGGCTCACGCCCCTGCGCAGCCCACCTGCCCGGCCACGGACAGGTTCCGTGCGCGTCCACCCGCGGAAGAGAAAAGAAGATCAAAAGCAAAGACAGCCTGACAGGCTGCTTTTTGTAGAGCCGAGCCCACGCTCGGCTGCTTTCTGGACGGTCCGTGAAGCCGAGCATGGGCTCGGCTCTACACGAGCAAGCGCAGCGCGCGACCCGCTTTTGATCTTACTTTCTTCTTCGTGGGTGCAGGCCACCGAAATCTGTCGGAGGCCGGTCGGGTTGGGTGCGCGGGGGTGTCAGCCGCATGGATGCGGCTGCCAAGCCTCCAGGGACGGATTCACGGCGTCCCCCGCGCATCCAGCCCGACCGGCCCACCCACGGCTTTTGCTTTCCACGACCAACCAGACACCACCCACGAGGGGCTGCGCCGTTGGCTGGAAACTACCCGCGATGCCGGATCAGCAACTGACTCATCAGCGCCCGCAGCGCCGGCGGCTTCACCGGCTTGGCCATCATTCCCCAACCGCGTTCGGCAGCCATCTCACGCAATCCCGCATCGCGTTCGGCGGTGACCAGCACCACCGGCGGACGGGCCTGCCACAGCTCTGCCAATGTCTCGTACAGCACCGGGCCATGGTGGTCACCCATGCGCACATCCAGCAGCACCAGCTCTGGCACCGCGCCTGTTGCCGCCAGCTGCAGCGCCGCCTGCGGGCCGTCGGCCAGCGCCACCTCGCAGCCCCAGCGCTCCAGCAGCGCGCGGCTGGCTGCGCAGACGTGCGGATCGTCGTCGATCACCCACACCCGGCGACCGCGAAGCGGGTTGTCTGCGGCCGGTTCCTGCATCAGCACCGGCACAGGAGCAGTAGCGGGAATCGCGCTGGCTTCGCCGAACGGCACGCCCACCGCGAACACGCTGCCCTGGCCCAGCTGCGAGCGCAGGCGGATCGGGTGGCCGAGCAGCCGACCGATGCGGTCGACGATCGCCAGGCCAAGGCCGGCGCCGCGCTGCTGGCCGTCGTGCAGGCGGCGGAACTCCTCGAAGATCTCGCCCTGCAGCGCATCGGGAATGCCGGGGCCCTGGTCGTGAACTTCGATCCACAGCAGGCCTTCGCGGCGACGGCAGCCGAGCAGCACGCGGCCACGTTCGCTGTAGCGCAGTGCGTTGGACAGGAAGTTCTGCAGGATGCGGCGTAGCAGCGCTTCATCGCTGACCACCACCGCAGCGGTATCGACCCAGTCGACCACCAGCCCACGTGACTGCGCGGCGATGCCGAACTCGCGTGCCAGCGTCTGCAGCAAAGGCCCGAGCCGGAACGCCTGTACGCGCGTGGGCAGGCTGCCCGATTCCAGGCGCGCGATATCCAGCAGGCTGTTGAGGATCGCATCCTGCGCGGCCAATGCAGCATCGATGTGGTCGCTGGTCTGTTGCTGCGCCGGGTCACTCAGCTTGCCGCGCAGCACCGAGACGAACATGCGCGCCGCGTTGAGGGGCTGCAGCAGGTCGTGCACGGCCGAGGCAACGAAACGGGTCTTGTAGCGGTTGGCCTGCTCGGCTTCGCGGCGTGCTTCGTCCAGGTCGCGGGTGCGTTCGGCGATGCGGTGTTCCAGCGCATCGGCCAGGGAGCGCAGTTCGCGCGCGGCGTTCTTGTAGCTGGTGATGTCGGCATAGCTGGTGACGAAGCCGCCGTCAGGCAGCGGATTGCCACGGATCTCCAGCACCGTGCCGTCGTCCTTCTCGCTCTCGCGCATGTGCGGGCGGCCGCTGCGCAGGTGGTTCAGGCGACGCTCGATTGCTTCATCGACGGGGCCCGGACCGAGCAGGCCACGGCGTGCGTTGAAGCGGAACAGTTCCTCGATCGGCCGGCCCACGCGGACCAGGTCTGCCGGGAACCGGAACAGTTCCAGATAGCGCGAATTCCACGCGACCAGGCGCAGTTCGCGGTCGATCACCACCACGCCCTGCGGCAGGTGTTCGAGGCTGCGGCTGAGTCCGCTGTCGGCGTCGGTGGCCGCCTGCAGCAGGCCATCCTGTGCTGTGCGCAGTTCCTGTGCGTGCTGCTTGAGCAGGGTTTCCAGTTCGCGGCGGCTGCGCAGGCGATGCTTGGCCAGGCGTCGGCGCTGCTGCACGAACAGCACCAGGAAGCCCAGCGCCAGCCACGCGGCACCGCCGGTGAGTGCGGCCGCGCGGCCGGCGGCGGTGGCGGCGCTGGCGTCGTGCAGCAGATGCAGGTTCCAGCCTTCGGCGGGCAGCGGCAGGCTTTGCCACAGCATCGGCTGCGGCAGTACGGGATCGAGCAGGCGCACCATGCGGCCACCATCGGCAAGCACGTCTTCAGTACGCGCGCGCAATGGCTGCAACGCGCGGTCGGCGTATTGGCGGGCGTCCAGCATTTCGCGGCGCTCATCGGCGCCCAGCGGGCGCAGCAGGCGGTAGCGCCAGCTGTCACGGTTGGCCAGGAACACCACGTCATGGTCGTCGCTGGCCAGCACCACGTCCGGGCTGCTCAACCATTCCTGTTCCAGTGCCGACAGCTCGACCTTGATCACCACCACGCCGAGCCGCTTGCCACCTTCCTCGATGGCCTGCGACAGGTAGTAGCCGGGTACGCCGGTGGTCATGCCGATGCCGTAGAAGCGGCCACGGCCCTGCGCCAGTGCCTGCCGGTAGTAGGGGCGGTAGCTGTAGTTCTCGCCGACGTTGCTGGTCGGCTGGTCCCAGTTGCTGGCCGCCACTGCCACGCCGTCATGGCCGACCAGGGTCAGGGTCGAGGCACGGGTGACTTCATTGGCGCGTTGCAGCTTGAGGTTCAGCCGCTGCTGTTCGGTGGGCGAGGGCGGCACACGCAGGGCGTGCAGCAGATCCGGATCCAGCGCCAGTACCTGTGGCAACGTGCCGAAGCGGTCGATGCGCTGCTGCAGGCCCTGGCCGTACAGCTGCAGCTGGCGTTGCACCTGGCTGCTTTCCTCGCCGAGGGCGCGCCGCCAGGCGTAGTGGCCGGCGGCGACCGCACACAGCACGGTGCCACCGACCATCACCAGGAGGGTCAGCAACAGCATCCGGTGGCGGCTGAGCCGGTACATGGCGGCAGTCTACGCAGGGCCGGCGGGCGTGACGTGCACGCCCGCCGGGGTCTGACGTGGAAGGGGTCAGAAGTGCATCTGCGCGCGCAGTTCGAAGATCTCTGGCGTGCTGTGCACACCGCGACGGCTGGCGTCGACCTTCACATAGTTGGCCTGGAACTTGAAGTGGCTGGTCAGGTACCAGTTCGCGCCCAGGGTCAGGTCGTGCTGGCGGCCACCAAGGATGCTGCCATCGTCCAGGTCCAAGCGGCTGTAACGGGCCACCAGTTCCACCGCGCCGTAGTCGTGCGCCGGCTTGATGTTGGCCACGGCACCTGCGTTGTACGGGCGCGACTCGCCGGTCAGCACCCAGCTGGCCATCGCGTACTGGCCGCTGCCGGTGTAGTCGGGCTTGCCGTCATGGCGGGTGACCGTGGCGCGCAGGGCTTCGGCCTGTAGCGAGAACGGGCCGCGGATCCAGATGCCTTCCAGGCCGGTGCGGCGGATCTGGTCGGCGGTGACCAGCGCGCCGGAATCGACATAGCGGATGTCGGTCAGGCCGGCTTCCGGGCGTGCACGCAGGCGCGCGCTGGCCTCGTGGTGCACGTCACGGCCATCGCTGTAGCCGCGCGGATTCTCCTGCGAATAGGCCAGGCCCAGGTGAATCACGTCACCCGGCGCCTTCACCGGGGTCCACACCGCACGCACGGCCTGGGTGGTGCCGGGGTTGTCACCCTGCAGGTCCTTGCCGCCATAGGCGCCGGCCTGCAGCAGGTACTGCGGGCGCTCCAGCACCCATTCCACGCCGGTGCGGCGGCCGGCGTAGAAGGCCTGCACGGGCAGCGCGGTTTCCAGGAAGCTGCCGGCGCGCGAAGAGGTGTTCGCGTCCAGGCCGACCGGGGTCTTCATGTAGCCGAAGCGGAAGCGGCCGATGTCGCGGCCGAAGAAGGCCTTGCTTTCAAAGCGCACGAACACGTCCAGCCAGGTATCGGACTGGAAGTCGTAGTAGACCATCGCGTCGTAAACGCCCTTCTTCTTCAGCGTCGCACCGAACTCCTTGCGACGCACCGCGTCGTCATCCTCCAGGCCACTGCCCGAGGAGAAATCGTTGTAGTCGTAGGCGATGTTGGCGGTAGCGGCCAGTTCGGTGCCGTCGCCGAAGGCGTACCTGGTCGGCCAGTTGTCGAAATCGGCGGCCGAGGCGAAGGCGGGAAGGGCGGCCAGCGACAGGGCCAGCAAGGTGGGATTCGGGCGCATGTTGGGTGCGGCTCTCTCGGATTGCGTGTGGACAGGACAACAACGGCCGCAGGGGCCGAAACTTTCGCAAGGACGCGCCCGGCCGTTAGCCCGGGCCACCGGCCTTCCCGTGTCTGGGCGGTGTGGCGCCAGTGTAGGCACCTGCGCCACCTGAACCGGGGGGCTAGTACCAATAGGTTATCTGCGCCGACGTGCCCAGCGCGTACAAAGGCGTCCATTGGTCGCACCTCCTGCGCGTGCAGCACAGGGCGATCAGTTTCCACGGTAGCGGTTCCCGTGCAGTCCCGGGGCCGTACGTGCCTGAAAACGCCCCTTCCGGAGTCCGCCATGCACATCCCGACCGCAGCCCCGGCGCCTGCAAAGCCGTTGCCGATCTATCGCCAGCTGTACTTCCAGGTGATCGTGGCGATCGTCCTCGGCGCCATCCTCGGCCACTACGAACCGTTGGTGGGCGAAAAGATGAAGCCGCTGGGCGATGCCTTCATCAACCTGGTGAAGATGATCATCGCACCGGTGATCTTCCTGACCATCGTCACCGGCATCGCCGGCATGACCCACCTGCGCACGGTGGGCCGGGTGTTTGCCAAGGCGATGGCGTACTTCCTGTTCTTCTCCACGCTGGCGCTGATCGTCGGCATGATCGTGGCGCACGTGGTGCAGCCCGGCGCCGGCATGAACATCAACCCGGCCGAGCTGGACCAGACCGCGGTGCACAGCTACGTCGAAAAGTCGCATGACCTGACCCTGGTCGGCTTCCTGATGGACATCATCCCGAAGACGCTGGTGAGCGCCTTCGTCGATGGCAACATCCTGCAGGTGTTGTTCATCGCGGTGCTGTTCGGCATCGCGCTGGCCTCGGTGGGCGAGAAAGGCAGGCCGATCGTGAACTTCCTGGAGGCGCTGGTCGCCCCGGTGTTCAAGCTGGTGCACATCCTGATGAAGGCCGCCCCGATCGGTGCCTTCGGCGCGATCGCCTTCACCATCGGCAAGTATGGCGTCGGCTCACTGATCAACCTGGCCTGGCTGGTGGGCTCGTTCTACCTCACCGCCTTCCTGTTCGTGGCGGTGATCCTGGGCCTGGTCTGCCGACTGTGTGGCTTCTCGGTGTTCAAGCTGGCGCGCTACCTGAAGGCCGAGCTGCTGCTGGTGCTGGGCACCTCTTCGTCGGAGTCGGCGCTGCCGTCGCTGATGGAGAAGATGGAACGCGCCGGCTGCAGCAAGTCGGTGGTGGGCCTGGTGGTCCCGACCGGCTACTCGTTCAACCTGGACGGCACCAACATCTACATGACCCTGGCGGCACTGTTCATCGCCCAGGCCACCAACACCGAACTGACCCTGGGCCACCAGATCGCCCTGCTGCTGGTCGCGATGCTCAGCTCCAAGGGCGCGGCCGGTGTCACCGGCGCCGGTTTCATCACCCTGGCCGCCACCCTGGCCGTGGTGCCGGAGGTGCCGGTGGCCGGCATGGCGCTGATCCTGGGCGTGGACCGCTTCATGAGCGAATGCCGCTCGCTGACCAATTTCATCGGCAATGCGGTGGCCACCGTGGTGGTCTCGCGCTGGGAAGGCGCGCTGGACCGCAACCGCCTGCAGCTGGCGCTGGACGGCCGCGAGAGCGAACTGCCGCCGCCGGTCGATGCGCTGCCCGAGGCGCTGCCGGCCAAGGGCTGATCCAGGTGTGTGGTACCGCGGGGCCGGCCACGACAGTGGTACGGCCCCGCGGCGTTTCAAGGCGTCCCATGACTGTCATGGGCAACGCCGATGCTGGTCTGGGGCCCCGCCGCATACGGCACGGAATTGTGCGGTCGCAGCATGGCTGCGACAGGATAGCGACAGGTCCAGACGCTCCAACGGGGGTATGATCCCCTGTCCCTTCTGCCCATTCATGTAACCCACATCGATGTCCAACGAAGATTTCAAACAGGCCGCCCTCGATTACCACCGGATGTCCCCCCCGGGAAAGATCAAGGTTTCCGCTACCAAGCCCATGCTGACGCAGCGCGACCTGTCGCTGGCGTATTCGCCGGGCGTGGCGTATGCCTGTGAAGCGATCAAGGCCGACCCGCAGCAGGCCAGCGAGCTGACCGCCCGCGGCAACCTGGTGGCGGTGATCTCCAACGGCACCGCGGTGCTGGGCCTGGGCAACATCGGCGCGCTGGCCGGCAAGCCGGTGATGGAAGGCAAGGGCGTGCTGTTCCAGAAGTTCGCCGGCATCGATGTATTCGACATCGAAGTGGATGAAACCGACCCGGACAAGCTGGTCGACATCATCGCCTCGCTGGAGCCGACCTTCGGCGGCATCAACCTGGAAGACATCAAGGCGCCGGAGTGCTTCGTGGTCGAGCGCAAGCTGCGCGAGCGCATGAAGATCCCGGTGTTCCATGACGACCAGCACGGCACGGCGATCATCGTCGGCGCAGCGGTGCTCAACGCCATGGCGATCACCGGCAAGAAGATCGAGGACGTGAAGCTGGCGACCACGGGCATGGGCGCCGCCGGCATTTCCTGCGTGAACATGCTGGTGCAGCTGGGCCTGAAGCCGGAAAACATCCTGGCCTTCGACCGCGAGGGTGTGATCCACACCGGCCGTACCGACCTGGACCCGGAAAAGCAGCGCTATGCGCGCGATACCGACAAGCGCACCCTGGCCGAGATCGTCGACGGCGCGGACATCTTCCTGGGGCTGTCGGCACCGGGCATCCTGACCGCCGAGATGGTCAAGACCATGGCCCCGGATCCGGTGATCTTCGCGCTGGCCAACCCGACTCCGGAAATCATGCCGGAGGTGGCGCGCGCCGCCCGTCCGGACGCGATCATCGGCACCGGCCGCTCGGACTACCCGAACCAGGTCAACAACGTGCTGTGCTTCCCGTACCTGTTCCGTGGTGCGTTGGACGTGGGCGCGACTGCGATCAACGAGGAAATGAAGATCGCCTGCGTGCGTGCCATCGCCGCGCTGGCGCGCCGCGCGGCCACCGACATGGGCTCGGCCTATGGCGGCGAGACCCCGAGCTTCGGCCGTGAATACCTGATCCCGCGTCCGTTTGACCGCCGCCTGCTGGTGGAGCTGTCGGCGGCCGTGGCCCAGGCCGCGATGGACTCGGGCGTGGCTTCGCGCCCGATCGAGGACATGGGCGCCTACCGCGACAAGCTGGCCCAGTTCGTCTACCGCACCAGCCTGATGATGAAGCCGGTGTACGATCGCGCGCGCAGCGACAAGCAGCGCGTGGTGTACGCCGAGGGCGAAGAGGAAGTGGTGCTGCAGGCGGTGCAGAACGTGGTCGATGACGGCCTGGCGCATCCGATCCTGATCGGCCGCCCGGAAGTGATCGAGTCGCGCATCGAGCGCCTCGGCCTGCGCCTGAAGATCGGCGAGAACGTTGAAGTCACCAACATCAACGACGACCCGCGCTTCAACGAATACTGGCAGTACTACCACGGCCTGACCGGCCGCCGTGGCGTGACCGTGGCCGCGGCGAAGAACCTGATGCGTTCGCGCCCGACCCTGATCGCAGCGGTGATGGTGGCCCGTGGCGAAGCCGATGCGATGCTGACCGGCATCGTCGGCCGCTTCCACAAGAAGCTGGGCTACGTGCGCAGCGTGCTGCCGCTGGAGCCGAAGGTCACCTCGACCTCGGCGATGACCGGCGTGATCAACCAGCAGGGCGTGTTCTTCTTCGTCGATACCCACGTGCAGGAAGACCCGACCGCCGAGCAGCTGTGCGAAGCAACCCTGCAGGCGGCGTACCGCATGAAACTGTTCGGCATCGAGCCGAAGGTGGCGCTGCTGTCGCACTCCAACTTCGGCAGCCACGATTCGAAGGATGCACTGAAGATGCGCCAGGTGCGCGAGCTGCTGCTCAAGCGCAACCCACGCCTGAACGTGGATGGCGAAATGCAGGGCGACACCGCATGGGATGAAGCGCTGCGCCAGAAGCTGCTGCCGGGCTCGACCCTGCAGGGCCGAGCCAACCTGTTCGTGCTGCCGAACCTGGAAGCGGCCAACATCGCCTACAACCTGGTGCGCGTGTTCACCGACGGCGTGGCGATCGGTCCGATCCTGATGGGCGTGAACAAGCCGGTGCACATCCTGACCACCAGCGCGACCTCGCGCCGGATCCTGAACATGACCGCGATTGCGGCGGTCGATGCGCAGATCCGCAAGCAGATCGAAGCGGAAAAGAAGGCGTAAGCCTTCGTTCCGCTGCGATCTGCAGAAACGCGCCCTTCGGGGCGCGTTTCGTTTCCGCCCAGCGGAAACCGGATCGGGTAGCGCCGGGGCCCGCCCCGCGGGCGCGCCCCCCCGGCCCGAGGCGCAGGCGATGGCGTCGTACGCGCGCTGGCGCTACGGCGGCCAGGACATCAACCAG
>NZ_JAZKVY010000118.1:0-395 GCF_036624925.1 Stenotrophomonas sp. A3_2 | reverse complement strand
GGTGTCGCTGTGGCTGGCACCGATGATCATGGCCGCGCTGGCCACCGGCCTGGACCCCTACCGGGCCTATATGGACCCTGAATTCAACACATAAGTGCAACGCTCACCCCTGTATGCACTTCGTACGGCGTCTTCCAGCCCAAGCGCTTGCGCGGGCGTAGATTGATCCTCGCTACTGTCCGATTGACGGCTTCGACGGTCAGCTTGCTGAAGTCGCTGCCCTTGGGGAAATACTGGCGGAGCAGACCGTTGGTGTTTTCATTGGTGCCACGTTGCCAGGATGAATAGGGGTCTGCAAAAAAGACCTGGCACTGGCTCCGTAGCGCGATGCGTTCATGCCCGGCAAACTCCCTTCCGTTATCCAGCGTCAGCGTGTGAGCGGCATGGCCCTGAAG
>NZ_JAZKVY010000117.1:0-282 GCF_036624925.1 Stenotrophomonas sp. A3_2 | reverse complement strand
CAGGTCATTACTGCACGTTAACAGGTCAAGGTGAATTGGCGATAGCAGCAGATGAGGCGCACTGTGTCCCGTATTCAGCGTTGCTCGCAAGGGGAGCCTTTCCGTTGAGAAAGAGATCCGACCCCATCCGTTTTTCGATGTCTGACAGCGATTCATCCACGCACGCGTGGATCCATCGTGTCGACCAGGGTCGACACCCACCAGCAGCAGAAATCTGTCAGAGGTGGGGCGGTGTGGGTCTGCAGGACCGTTGGCGCCCTGGATGGCGCCATCGAGCCCCCA
>NZ_JAZKVY010000116.1:0-220 GCF_036624925.1 Stenotrophomonas sp. A3_2 | reverse complement strand
TGGGGGCTCGATGGCGCCATCCAGGGCGCCAACGGTCCTGCAGACCCACACCGCCCCACCTCTGACAGATTTCTGCTGCTGGTGGGTGTCGACCCTGGTCGACACGATGGATCCACGCGTGCGTGGATGAATCGCTGTCAGGCATCGAAAAACGGATGGGGTCGGATCTCTTTCTCAACGGAAAGGCTCCCCTTGCGAGCAACGCTGAATACGGGACACA
>NZ_JAZKVY010000115.1:0-18353 GCF_036624925.1 Stenotrophomonas sp. A3_2 | reverse complement strand
GGGGGGGGGGGCGGGGCGGGCCCCCACACCCCTCACCACCCGCGCCCGGGGGGGCCCCGGCCCCCCCCCCCCACTACCGTGCTGCAGCCGCCAGCTCCCGCGCAATCGCACCCAGCCGCTCCACCGCACCGATGAAGCGCGCATCCAGGCTCTGGCAGCACGACAGCCGCAGGCAGTGGCGGTAGCGTGCGCCGCGCGAGTACACCTGGCCCGGCATGAACACGATGTCCTCCAGCAGCGCTCGCTCGAACAGCTCGCGCGTGTCCACGCCCGGCAGTTCCAGCCACAGCAGGAAGCCGCCCTGCGGTTCGGTGGCGCGGGTGCCGGCCGGGAAGTGTTCGGCCACCAGCTGGCGCAGCCGCCCGACCTGTTCGCGGTACAGGCGGCGCATGCGGTGCAGATGGTGCTCGTAGCTGCCTGCTTCCAGATACGCGGCCACCGCATCGCCGAGCAGCTGCGGCTCGCCGCCGGTGGACTGGAACTTCAGCAGTGCGATGCGCTCTGCGAAGCGGCCGCCATCCAGCCAGCCGATGCGGTAATCCGGCGCCAGTGTCTTTGAGAAGCCACCGACCACCATCACCCAGCCATCGCGATCGAAGGCTTTCAGCAAGGGTGCCGGTGGTTCGCAGAACTGCAGCTCGGCGTACACCGCATCCTCGATCAGCGGCAGCTGCCGTGCGTTGACCAGCTCGGCCAGGCGTTGTTTGGCGGCGGTCGGCATGGTGCAGCCGAGCGGGTTGTGCACGGTCGGCATCACCACCAGTGCGGCCAGCGGCCTGTGCTCCAGCAGCGCATCCAGTGCATCCACGTCCAGTCCGTGCTGCGGGTGGGTGGGCAACTCGATGGCCTGCAGGCCGAGGTTGGCCAGCAACGGATACAGGTTGAAGTAGGACGGCGCCTCGATGCCCACCGCGTCACCGGGCTGGGTGACCGCGCGCAACGCCAGCTGCAGGGCTTCCATCGCACCATGGGTCAGCAGGAGTCGCTCGGCGTGGGTGTGCAGTCCCATGCGCGGACTGCGGCGCACGATCTGTGCCAGCAGCCGGGGGGAGCCGTTGGGTCTCGCATAGGTCTCCACCGTCTGCTGGCCGTGGCGCAGCACCTGCGCGGTATGCCGGGCCAGCTGCGCGCCGGGATAGAACTGGCGACCACGTGGGCCGGCGAAGGCCAGATCGACCACACCCGGGCGGCGCTGTGCTTCCAGTACCCGGGCCATCAGGACCTGCTGCAGCGGCGCGGTGGGCGCGGATGGGGTGTCGCGCAGCGAACGCTCCGGCACCGACAGCCGCGGCGCGACTTCGAAGCCCGCCTTCGGCCGCGGAATCACCAGTCCGGCGTCCTCCAGCTGGCGATAGGCGGCAATCACCGTGTTCAGGCTGAGCCTGCGCTGCAGGGCCATCTGTCGCAGCGAGGGCAGGCGGCTGCCTACTGGAAGCCGGCCGCCGTGGATGGCCTCGGCCAGTTCGTCGGACAGCCGTTGGTAGCGGGGTGGGATCATCGCGCTCTGGTCATCTGTATCCATCAAATTTCCCGCCATCTGGTGCTGTACCCATGATGAGGGCGAGCCTAGCATGTCGTTGTCGGCCGGGCCTGATCGGGGCACGGCCGATACTTCCCAAACGCACGGCTGGATGGCCGTGCGTCTTTTTTTGTGTGTAGAGCCGAGCCCATGCTCGGCTGCACTTCCGCCAACAGCAGCCGAGCGTGGGCTCGGCTCTACAGAGAGCACCGCCGAGCGTCGGTCAGCCCAAGGGGGAATGCCGGCTACCGCATCGGCGCCAGCGCCGCCTCGCGCCGGTACAGCGCCGGGAACTGCTTGCCCAGCGCCGCAAGCTTCGGTGCGTCGTAGTAGCGGATGTAGGCCGCCTGCGGGTAGTTGGTCATGTAGTTCTGGTGGTAGCTTTCGGCCGGGTAGAAGCGCTGGCCGCTGACCAGCTGGGTGACGATCGGCGCGCGGAAGCTGCCGGCCTGGCCGAGCTGGGCGATGTAGGCGCGGCTGGCTGCCTGCTGGCGGGCGTCATCGGTGAAGATTGCCGATCGATACTGGCTGCCGTGGTCCGGCCCCTGGCGGTTGAGCTGGGTCGGGTCGTGCACCACCGAGAAGAACACCTGCATCAACTGCCCGTAGCTGACCTGGCGCGGGTCGTAGTCGATCTTCACTGCTTCGGCGTGGCCGGTCTGGCCGCTGCTGACCCGCTCGTAACGCGCGTCGGCGGCGCTGCCGCCGATGTAGCCGGACACCGCATTACTCACGCCCTTGACGTGCTGGAACACGCCCTGCACGCCCCAGAAGCAACCGCCGGCGAACACCACGCTGGCGTGGGTCGCGTCATCGCGGAACGCCGCATCGCCCGTGGGTGCCGGTACTGCCTGGGTCTGCGCGCTGGCTTCGACCGGCGCCGCAGCCGCGCCGTGGTCGACCAGCAGCACACCGGCGATCAATGCGGTGGCCACCAGTCCGGCGACACCGGCGGCGATGCCCTGTTCAAAGGAGAGTTTCATCATGTCCTCCCGTTTCAACCAAAAGTGAAGGCATAGGCCTGCACGCCCGCATCGAGGAATTCGATCTCGAAGCGGTGCGGACCGACCGTGCCGCGCTGGCGCACCAGCTGGTACAGGCGGTGCTCGTCGACCACGCCACTGCCATCGGCATCGACATCGCTGCCGGCATCGGCGGCGGGCAGCGGCTTGCCGTCCAGCCAGACGCGAAAGCGCACCGGCGTGCCGTCGCGGGTCGGTGCCAGCACCAGGTGCAGGTCGCGCGCATGGAACTGGAAGGCAATGCGGCCACCGGCCCGCTGCAGCTCTGCGGCCTCGTCGGTAATGGTCCAGTGGCCGGACAGTCCCCACTGGTTCAACGCCAGGGTGGTCGGCAGCGTGTAGTCGAACGCGCTGTCGCTGCGCTGTCCGCCGGGTGAGGCGAACTGCTCGGCACGGGCGTGGCCGAGGTAGGTTTCCGGCGAGCGCAGGTTGCCCATGTCGGCCTGCACGGCCACGCCCTTCAGGTCGGCGGCAGCGGGATCGGCCGGTGGCGGCAGGTTCGTCTGCCCGGCTTCGGCCAGCAGGCGACGGATCACCTGTTCCGAGCGCGCGTAGTTGCCTTCGCCGAACTGGTGGCCGCGGATGTTGCCCTGCGCATCGACGAAGTACTGCGCCGGCCAGTAGCGGTTGTTGAACGCGCGCCAGATCGTGTACTGGTTGTCGAGCGCCACCGGGTACTCGACCTTCAGCTGCTGCACCGCCTTCATCACGTTGCGTGGGTTACGCTCGAAGGCGAACTCCGGCGTGTGTATGCCGATCACCACCAGGCCGTGGTCACGGTAGCGGCGTTCCCATTCGTGCACGAACGGCATCGCGCGCAGGCAGTTGATGCAGGAGTACGTCCAGAAATCGACCAGTACCACCTTGCCGCGCAGCTGCTGGGCCGTCAGCGGTGGGCTGTTGAGCCAGCCGGTGGCGCCGTCCAGCGCGGGCAGGGTGCCTTCCACCGGCAGCGGTGCATCGGCTGCGGCGTTGGCACCGGCCATCATCATCATCGGCGGTGCCGCCGGCTGCGCGCCGGGTACCGCATCCAGCAGGCCCTGCTCGATGCGTGCGGTGCTGACCGTCGAAAGACGGGTGAGCAGGCCGGTATCCCAGCCCAGACCAATCGCCACCACCGCCAGCAGCGCGGCCACTCCCAGCACCTTGCGCAGTGCGTCGCCGAGACCAAGCCGCGCCTGCAGTGCGCGGAACACGCGGCCGCCCACCCACACCGCCAGTGCCAGCGCGGTGATCGCGCCCAGCGCATACGCCAGCAGCAGCGTGCTGGTGCCGACGCTGGCGCCATGCAGGGCGGCACCGGTCAGCACCAGGCCGAGGATCGGCCCCGCGCAGGGCGCCCACAGCAGGCCGGTGGCGATGCCGATCAGCAGCGAGGTCCACGCGCCGCCACGCCCAGCGGCATCCGCGGCATCGGCGCGCGCGCTCAGACGGGCACCCACGCGCTGGAACGGCGCCAGCAGATGGTCGGCCAGTCGTGGCCACAGCAGGGCGACCGCGAACAGTGCCATCAGCAGCAGGGCGATCCAGCGCCCGACCTGGTTGGCCTGTGCCACCCATTGGCTGCCCACCGCGGCCAGGCTGGCAACCACGGTGAAGGTGAGCGCCATGCCCAGCAGCAATGGCAGCGTGCTGCGCAGGAAGGGACGGTCGGCACGCGCGAACACGAACGGCAGCACCGGCAGGATGCAGGGACTGAGCAGGGTCAGCGCGCCCCCCAGATAGGCAAGCAGCAACAGCAGCATCGTCAGGCTCCGGAAACAGGGGAAGAACCGACCGGCACCCGCCAGCCGTCGGCAGTGCCATCCGTGGCGCCGGGAACGAACACCATCGCTGCACCGTTCATGCAGTAGCGCAGCCCGGTCGGGCGTGGGCCATCGTTGAACACATGGCCGAGGTGGCCGCCACAGCGACGGCAGTGCACCTCCACCCGCAGCATCCCGAAGGTGACGTCGCGGTCTTCGCCGATGGCGTTGTGCAGCGGCGCCCAGAAGCTGGGCCAGCCGGTGCCGCTCTCGAACTTGGTGGAGGAGGAAAACAGCGGCAGCGCACAGCCGGCACACGCGAAGGTGCCCTGGCGGTGTTCCTTGTTGAGCGGGCTGCTCCACGGCCGTTCGGTGGCCTGCTGGCGCAGCACCGCGTACTGCGCCGGGGTCAACCGCTGGCGCCAGTCGGCATCGCTGTGCATGACCTCGAACTGTCGCGACGGGCGCGCTTCGGCGGCGGCCGGGGCGGCGCGGCTGCAGGCCCCCAGGCCGAGCAGGCCGGCAGCGGTGGCAACACCACCCAGGCCCAGCAGATGGCGGCGGGACAAGGACATGGCGGACTCCGGGAAGGGGATGACGAGGCCATGCTGCGCCCGCCCGGGTCAACGAATCCTCACGCAGGATTCAATTTTTCGTGAGGTATCGGCGGCCGTCCCGCGCCACAATGCAACCCGCCTCCCCACTGGCCCCGAGCTGCCGATGTCGACCAAACGCGTGCTGATCGTTGAAGACGATGCCCACATCGCCGACCTGCTGCGCATGCACCTGGGCGATGAGGGCTACGACGTGGCCCATGCCGCCAGCGGCGATGCCGGCCTGCGCCTGCTGGAGCAGGAAGGCCCGTGGGATGCATTGGTGCTGGACGTGATGCTGCCCGGCGTGGATGGCCTGCAGGTCTGCCAGCGCGCACGCGCGATGGCGCGCTATGTGCCGATCATCATCATCAGTGCGCGCGGCAGCGAAACCCAGCGCATCGTCGGCCTGGAACTGGGCGCGGACGATTACCTGGCAAAACCCTTCTCGATGCCGGAACTGGTGGCACGCGTGCGCGCATTGCTGCGCCGCGCCGAGGCGATGGCGCAGAGCGCACGCATCGATGCCGGCGCGATCGAACTGGGCGGCTTGCAGCTGGATCCGGTCGCGCGCACCGCCTCGGTGGATGGCAACGCGCTGGAGCTGACCCCGCGCGAGTTCGACCTGCTGCTGTTCTTCGCCCGTCATCCGGACCAGGTGTTCGCGCGCATGGAACTGCTCAACCAGGTCTGGGGCTACCAGCACGATGGCTACGAACACACGGTCAACACCCATATCAATCGCCTGCGCAGCAAGATCGAGCCGGACCCGGCCAACCCACGGCGGTTGCTGACGGTGTGGGGCCGCGGCTACAAGCTGGTCGATCCGGCCGGGGCGGCGGCATGATCAAGCCGAACCTGTGGCAGAAGCTGGCGGTGGTGACCGCTGCGCTGATGCTGGCGTGCTGCATGGCGCTGCTTGCACTGCAGATGCGGGCCAACACCCGCCACGAGCAGGAGGTGGTACAGCGGCTGTCGCTGGGCCTGGCCGAGCACATTGCCCAGCGCAGCGAGCTGATGGATACCAGCGGCATGCGCGATGCCGCCGTGCGCGCGCTGTTCGGCCAGCTGATGGCGGTCAACCCCAGCGTCGAGGTCTACCTGCTGGACGACCAGGGCCGCATCCTTGGCCACGATGCGCCGAGTGGGCACCTGGTGCGCACCCGGGTGGACGTGGCGCCGCTGCGCCGTCTGCTGGCGGGAGCACCGTTGCCGATCCTCGGTGATGATCCGCGCAGCGCCGATGGCCGCAAGGTGTTCAGTGCCGCACCGTTGATCGTGCAGGGCCGCCAGGCCGGCTATGTGTACGTGGTGCTGGTGGGCGAGCACCGGCAGATGCTGGCCGACGACCTCGCCGCCGGCAGCCAGTGGAACACCACGCTGTGGTCGGTGGCACTCGTTGGTGGCCTCGGTCTGCTGGCCGGGCTGGTGGCCTTCTACTGGGTGACACGCCCGCTGCGGCGGCTGACCCGGCGCATCCAGGCCTTCGACATCGATGCACCCACGCCACTGCCGCCGGCGGAGCCGCTGCGCCCGGGTGAGCGCGATGAACTGGTGATCCTCGAACATGCGCATGCGCAGATGGCGCAACGGTTGGGCGAGCAGTGGCAGCAGCTGCGCCAGCAGGATCTGCAGCGCCGCGAGCTGGTCGCCAACATCTCGCATGACCTGCGTACGCCGTTGTCGTCGCTGCATGGCTACCTGGAAACACTGGCGTTGAAGGACGCCACGCTGTCGCCGGACGAGCGGCGCCGTTATCTCGGCATCGCGCTGGCACAGAGTGCCAAGGTCGGCCGGCTGGCACGCGCGCTGTTCGAGCTGGCGCGGCTGGAACATGGCGAAGTGCGCCTGGAGTGGGAAGTGTTCGCGCTGCCGGAACTGCTGCAGGATGTGCTGCAGAAATTCGAGCTGGCGGCGCAGGCGCGCAACCAGCACCTGCACGCCGAGTTCCCGCCCGGCCTGCCGCTGGTGCGTGCTGATCTGGGCCTGGTCGAGCGGGTGCTGACCAACCTGCTCGACAACGCGCTGCGGCATGCACCCGAGGGTGGGCAGATCGAGGTGCGCCTGCGCGCAACCGATGACAGCGTGGAGGTGAGCGTGGCCGATGATGGCCCCGGGGTGGCGCCAGCGCTGCGCACCCACCTGTTCCAGGCACCGGCCGCGCTCGGCGCTCGGCGTGGCGACAACGGCGGGCTGGGCCTGCTGATCGTGCAGCGCATCGTGCAGCTGCATGGGCGCAGGATCGAACTGCGTGACAGCGCGAGCGGCGCGTTGTTCGTGTTTGCCCTGCCACGCGCCGAACCGGCGGCCTAGCAGGCCGGTTCGCCCGTCACCGCACCGCCGCTTTCCAGCGGCAGTTTCAGGCGGATGCACGCACCTCCCAGTTCGGAGTCGGTCACTTCAACGTGGCCGCCGTGCTTGTCGGCCACCACCTGCACCAGCGCCAGGCCGAGGCCGAAGCCCGGGCTGCCCGGGTCCAGCCGCACGTAGGGTTGCAGTACCTGGCCGCGCAGTTCGGGTGCGATGCCGGGGCCGTCGTCCTCCACCTGCAGGCACAGCCAGCCGTCATTGACGGTGCTGGCAATACGGATCTGCCGGCGCGCGTAACGCAGTGCATTGCCGAGCAGGTTGCGCAGTGCCAGCTCCAGCATGTGCCGGTTGACGTTGACCAGGCCCACCGGCGACAGCGCCTGCTGCACCGGCACCGGCAGCGGCGCGAACTGGGCGACCACGCCGCGCACCAGCGCCGCCAGCTGCAGGCGCTGGCGGGTCAGCTGATGGCAGCGACCCAGTGCGGCGTACTCGACGCCGGCGTCGGTCAGGTGCTGCAGCCGATCCACATCGGTGCGCAGGCCGCCCAGCGCATCGCGCTGCACGTCGTCGAGTGCGCTGTCTTCCAGCTCGGCCAGGCCGAAACGCATCCGTGCCAACGGCGTGCGGACTTCGTGCGCCACCGCCTGCGCGAGCACCCGCTGGCTTTCCAGCAGTTGCTGCAGCTGCTCGGCCATGTGGTTGAAGGCATTGGCCAGCGGCCGCACCAGTGCGGTGCCGGCGCGCGGCGCACGCGTGTCCAGCTGGCCGTCGCGCATCCGCCGCGCCGCCTGGGCCAGCTGCGAGACGTCGCGCCACAGCCGGTAGACCATCACGTACATCGGCAGTGCCACCGCCACCATCAGGATCAGCAGCAGGATCGCCACGCCGGAGACTTCGCTGTCCTGCCAGCTTTCGTCAGGCAGCGCTTCGTCCAGCGGCCCCAGCATCAGCGCGTAGCCGCTGTCACCGATGCGCTGCAGGCTGCGCATGTGCTCCAGGTCGATCTGCACCCGGCCGTTGTTGAATGGCGGTCGCTGGCTGGACTGCAGCGCCTTCACCGCCTCGGCCAAAGGAACCAGGCGTAGGGCATAGGCGAAATCAGCGTCGAGTTCGCGGGCCAGCGCCGGCCACTGTTCACGCGGGGTTTCGGCGAAGCGATGCTGCAGCAGCGCGTGCGTGCCGCGCATCTCGGCCTGCAGGCCGGCTTCGGTGCGGTCTTCCAGCAGGGCATCCCAGGCCCAGAGGCCCAGCACGATCAGCAACAGATGGGCGAGCAGGAAGCCGATGCCGTAGCGCAGGAAGTGGAAGGCGTGGCCGCGCATCGCCGACGGCGTGCGCGTCATCCCCATGCCGAGCGGCTGAACAGGTAGCCGCGGCCGCGAACGGTCTTGATCCGTTCTGGCTGCTCCGGGTTGTCGCCCAGCTTGCGGCGCAGGCGCGAGATGCGGGCATCGATCGAGCGGTCCAGGCCGTCGAAGGCGATCCCGCGCAGGCCGCGCAGCAGCGCATCGCGGTCCAGGATCTGGCCGGCGTTGCTGGCCAGCAGGAACAGCAGGTCGAACTCGGCCGTGGTGAGCTCCAGCAGGCCGCCCTGCAGGTGTACGTTGCGGGTGGAAGGGTCGATGTTCAGCTCGCCGAAGCGCAGGCTGCCGTCACGTGGCTCGACCCGGCGATGGCGGCGCAGGTGGGCACGCAGCCGGGCCAGCAGCACCCTCGGTTCGATCGGTTTGCCGATGTAATCGTCGGCCCCCAGTTCCAGGCCCAGCACCTGGTCGATGTTGTCGGTGCGGGCGGTCAGCACGCAGATGATGCCGTCATAGTGAGGCCGGATCTGCCGACACACTTCGAAACCATCCTGGTCGGGCAGGCCGACATCGAGCAGGACCAGCGCCGGCTTTTCCGCCAGGATCCGGGCCACTGCCCGCTCGCCGCTGCGTTCATGGGCGACCTGGTAGCCATGCCGCTGCAGGTAGTCACTGACCATCGTTCCCAGGCGGGCATCGTCTTCGACCAGTACGATATCCAGCATTTCCAAGGCCTCCGTGGACGCAAACGTACCGCCACGGCACGAGCGCGGCGATGCTATCCCAGCCTGCGGGCCGCCCGGGTCCAGCGGGTGGGCGCCATTCAGCCGGGGTTGCTGGCGCTGGGGCCGCACTCCAGGCCTGGCAACAGCTTGGCGTTGAGCATAGCCTGAGGTTGTTACAAAGCGTTACCTTCTTGATACGTCTGGTGACCATCGCTGACAGCAACGCGACTGACGCGGGGCCGTCAGGGCGCAGAGCATGGAGTCTCCTCCGCTCCGCGTGCCGTTCCCATGTCGCCCGCCCTCTACCTGCTGAACCCGTCCCGCCGCTGCCGCTGCAGAGGTGCCCGATGAGTGGCGTGGTCGGGGCCTGGCTGCCACCTGCCGAGGACGAACACCTGCTGCAGCGCCTGGCACCGATGCTGCGCGCCCTGCAGCAGCGCGGCCGGGGCCGCATTGGCTACTGGACCGACGCCGGGGCCGGCCTGGCACTGGGCCACTGCCGGGCGCCCACCGATACGCCGTTACAGCCGCTGAGCTCGGACTGCGGTCGCTACGTGCTGTGCCTGGACGGCCGCCTGTACAACCGCAGTGACCTGCAGGCGCAGCTGCGCGACCTGCCACGCAGTTGCAGCGATGCGCGGCTGCTGCTGCAGGCGATCGTCGAATGGGGCGTGGAGCGGGCGCTGTCGCGCATCGAGGGCGCGTTCGGTTTCAGTGTGTGGGACCGGGAGGCGCGCGAACTGTGGCTGGCCCGCGACCGGGTCGGCGAGCGGCCGCTGTACTACGGTTGGTACCAGGGCCAGTTCCTGTTTGCCTCGGAGTTGAAGGCGCTCCAGGCCTTCGCCGGATTTGCCCCTGGCATCGACCAGGATGCGCTGAGCCTGCTGTTGCGCCATGACTATGTGCCGGCACCACACACCATCTACCGCGGTATCCACAAGCTGGTGGCAGGGGCGATGCTGCGCATCGATCTGAATGACCATGCGGCTGGCGGTTCCAGCCAGGCCACACAGGGCGGCTCACGCTACTGGTGTGCACGCGATGCGATGCAGAGCGCGCTGCAGGAACCACTGCAGCCGGCACCCAGCCTGGAGCAGGCCACCGACCAGCTGGAAGCGGTACTGCAGAAGGCCATTGCCGCACGCATGCACTCGCCGCTGGCCTGCGGCGCGTTCCTGTCCGGAGGCACCGATTCCTCATTGGTAACCGCAATGATGCAGGCGCAGTCGACTCTGCCGATCGAAGCCTGGACGGTCGGTTTCGACGATCCCGGCCATGATGAGAGCGACTGGGCCTCGCAGGTCGCGCGTCACCTGGGCGTGCAGCATCACCTGCACCGCATGGACGCGCGCCAGGGCCTGGACCTGCTGCAGCGCCTGCCGCAGGTCTGGTGCGAGCCGTTCGCCGATGCCTCGCAGCTGCCGACCCTGCTCGCCAGCGAACTGCTGGGCGCTCGCAAGCCGGTCGCACTGACCGGTGATGGCGGCGATGAACTGTTCTTCGGTCACCCCAGCTACGGCCGCGCGCTGCGCAATGCACGCCTGTGCGGCGGCCTGCCGGACTGGGTGCGTGACCTGGCACGGCGCAGCGGCAACCGGATGAACGTGGAGCGAGGCCGCCTCGGCGGCTGGCGTGCGCTGGTGGCGGAAGTCGCCGCCAACGACGTGGAAGGCCACTACCTGCAGCGCGTGACGCGCTGGCGGCAGCCGGCGCAGGTGGTGCTGGGTGCACGCGAGCCGATGACGATCTTCCAGCAGCAGGACACCGCGCTGCCGGCCGAGGCGCGCATCCAGCTGCTGGATTTCCGCATGGACCTGGCCGAGGGCATCCTTGCCAAGGTTGATCGCGCGGGCATGGCGGCGGGCGTTGAAACCCGTGCGCCATTGCTGGACATGGAGGTGGTGCGCCTGGCCTGGCGCCTGCCGCAGCACCTGAAGTACCACGATGGCGAACACAAACTCATTCTGAAGAATCTGTTGGCACGCTACCTGCCCGAGCCGCTGGTGTACCGTCCCAAGCGTGGCTTTGGCCCGCCCATGGCGCGCTGGCTGGCCGGTCCGTTGCGCGATTGGGCGGAGGCGCTGCTGGACCCGCAGCTGCTTCGCAACCAGGGCTGCTTCGATGCGGCACGCGTGCGCGGCATCTGGGAAGCGTTCCTGCGCGGCGAGCGCAAGTGGCACACGCACCTGTGGAACGTGCTGATGTTCCAGGCGTGGCACCAGCATTGGCATGGTGGTCGCGGGCGCTGAGGTTCCTTCGCGGGTTGTCCTGCGCGGCGCAGGGCGGAGGCCCTTGCGTACGAATGTCCTCCGGCGCCGGCCGTTGGCCGTCACCTCCCCCTTTACTTCGTACGCAAGGGCATCCGCCCTGCGTTCGGAGTTCGTCGGCGCCTCGTTGAAAGGCGCCACGAGCGCTGCGCTTTACCTGCCGTAAGCCGAGTCTCGTCGGGGCGGGCGGGGGGCTGGGCAAAGTAAAGGAGGAGGTGGCGGCCAACGGCCGGCGCCGGGACATTTGCCCAGGCCCCTGCCTGTCCCGGCGGGGCCCCTCAGTTCGCAGAGACATCGGACGAAGACGCACTCCGGAATCCGGACGCCAGGCAAAAAAAGACCCGGCAGAGGGAGGGATCTGCCGGGTCCGGATTGCATGGGGGGAGGGACCCACGCAATGAGCGTTGCGTCGCGTCAGTGGTTGCTCGCGTCCGCCGTTGATTCGTTGTAACCCTGCACCAGTTCGGACCACGCCTTGCTGGCCACCAGGCCGAGACCGACCACGTCCTGCTGGGCCTGGCCCAGCCGCTGCAGGTTGTCCTGCCACAGCTGTGCGCCCTTGTTGAGCATCCCGGCCGCGTCGTCGCTGCGGGCCAGTTCGCCCAGCCAGCCGCCGGTCGCGGTCAGGTTGCGCTCCATCACCTTCAACTGCACGCCGAACATGCTTTCCGCGTTCTCCAACGCCAATCGGTTTGCGCGCGTTGCGGCGGCGGCGAACTGGCGGGTGGCATCACTGAAGCGATCGCTGAAGGCGGCGGCCATGGGGGGCATCAGGGAGTGGCTTGATGCATTGCAGCATACGCCGTTGATGCGGCAATGCAACAAAAATAACAAAGGCGCTCAGGGCGCCTTTGAAAATCCTTTCAGATCAATGGGTTGATCAGGCCGTCGGGCCGCGGTAGCGACAGCCGGAGGTGCAGGTTTCGTGCACGGTGATCTCGCTCAGCGCCGGCAGGCTGGGCTTGAGTTCGTTCCAGATCCACACCGCCAGGTTCTCGCTGGTCGGGTTCTCCAGGCCGGGGATGTCGTTGAGGTAGTGATGGTCCAGGCGGTCATAGATCGGCTGGAAAGCCGCCTTCACGTCGCCGAAGTCCATGATCCAGCCGGTCTGCGCACCCGGCTCGCCCTCGACCTTCAGTTCCACCCGGAACGAGTGGCCGTGCAGGCGCGCGCACTTGTGCCCCGGCGGCACGTTGGGGAGGCGGTGCGCCGCCTCGAGCATGAAGACTTTGAAGATTTCCATGGCGCGATTGTACGCCGCAGGTGGCCGGCCATCCTGAGCGGATGTTGGCCTTTCGTGAAGTAACTCTTTCCATCCGGATGAAGAGATGATAGTTTCTCTTATATCCGTATGAAGAGATGTTATTGGCCGGCCCCCGGCCAGGCATGGACTACTGCGGAACTACGTCGCCCTTTCCGCCTCCCCCACATCGTCATGCCCAAGCACACCCTGCTCGTGGCGGCCCTGGCCGTCGCTCTGGCCGCGCCTTTGTCCGCCGCCGCCGAAACCTCCGCCGACGCCAGTGGCGAAGCCAGCACCCTGGCCGCCGTGCGCGTCACCGGTTCCAACATCAAGCGCACCGATACCGAGGCCTCCAACCCGGTGCAGGTGATCGGCCGCCAGCAGTTGGAACAGACCGGCAAGGCCACCGTCGCCGACGTGCTGCGCTCGATCTCGGCCAACACCGGCAACGCTGCCAACGAAACCACCAACAATGGCTGGGCGTCCGGCTCGGCCGGCATCGGCCTGCGCGGCCTGTCGCAGAAGAACACGCTGGTGCTGCTCAACGGCCGCCGCCTGGCCAACTACGGCTTCCCGGCCGGTGGCCTGTCCGACACCTTCGTCGATCTCAACGCGCTGCCGCTGGTGGCCGTCGAGCGCATCGAAGTGCTCAAGGACGGCGCCTCGGCGGTGTACGGCTCCGATGCCGTGGCCGGCGTGGTCAACATCATCACCCGGCAGAACTTCGAAGGCGCCGAGATCGGCGGCAGCTTCGGCGGTGCCGACCAGGGCGGCCTGCACGAGCAGAACCTGAAGTTCGTCGGCGGCCTGGGTGATCTCGACACCGATGGCTACAACATCCTCTTCAGTCTGCAGGGGTACAACCGTGAGCGCCTGGACCAGGACGAACGCAACCTGACCAGGAGCGGCATCTACACCGACAAGCCGGGTGGCCGCTGGAACGGCTGGTCGGCCAAGGGCGCGCGCTACCTCATCAACGGCGTGTCG
This sequence comes from Stenotrophomonas sp. A3_2, assembly GCF_036624925.1. Taxonomy (NCBI): domain Bacteria; kingdom Pseudomonadati; phylum Pseudomonadota; class Gammaproteobacteria; order Lysobacterales; family Lysobacteraceae; genus Stenotrophomonas; species Stenotrophomonas sp. A3_2. The sequence goes on along the minus strand of NZ_JAZKVY010000115.1, from coordinate 4,635 downwards.
GTGCCGATGCTCGACGCCAACGGCAACTGCCCGGCCGGCACCACCCGCGTTGCCAGCGCGTCGATTGATGGCCTGTCCGGTGACACCTGCGGCTTCAACCAGGCGCCGTTCACCACGCTGATCCCCTCGACCAAGCGTTACCAGGCCTATGCCAACGGCACCTTCCGCCTGAACGACAACGTCGAGGCCTTCGGCGAAGTGCTGTACAGCCAGATCAAGAGCGCCGCGTGGTTCGGCAGCAGCCCGTTCTTCACCCTGGAAAGCGGCCGCTTCGCACTGAACGCCAACAGCGGCCTGGCCGAGCCGGTGTCGTCGCTGCTGCCGGCCAACAATCCGTACAACCCGTACGGCCGTGCGATCCCGATCGAGTACACGTTCTTCGACCTTGGTGGCACCATCAAGACCAACCGATCCACGGCCTATCGCGGCGTGTTCGGCCTGCGCGGCACCACTGCGAACTGGGACTGGGAAGTGGCCGCATTCGGCGCACGCAGCAGCGAGCGCGAGAGCGTGTCCGGCGGCTTCGCCAACCGCTGGGCGCTGGCCGACGCGCTGGCCACCGGCAGCTACAACCTGCTGAATCCGGCGGCCACGCCGCAGTCGGTACGTGATTCGATCAACATCGCCACGCTGCGCCCGGCCGAGTCGAAGCTGCAGGGCGTCGACGCCAAGATTTCCGGCAGCCTGGGCCGCACCTGGGCCGGCGAGATCGGCTTCGCCGCCGGTGCCGAGTGGCGCCGCGAAAAGCTCGATTCCAACAACCCGTGGCAGATCGATGCCGGCCTGCAGGTGCGCCCGGCGATCGCCGAAGTGCACGGCCAGCGCCAGGTCAGTGCCGCCTACGCCGAAGTGAACGTGCCGCTGGCCTCGACGCTGGAGCTGTCCGCCGCCGCGCGCGCCGACCACTACGACGATTTCGGCGATGCGTTCTCGCCGAAGATCGGCCTGCGCTGGCAGCCCCTGGATGTCCTGCTGGTGCGTGCGTCCGCTTCCAAGGGCTTCCGCGCACCGTCGCTGTCGGAAAACTCCAACAGCACCAGCATCGCCTACGGCAGCGTGGTTGATCCGCGTGATCCGGACGTGCCGGGCTCGCGCCAGAACCCGACCTTCTTCACCGTCGGTAACAACGCACTGAAGCCGGAGCGAACCAAGAGCGTGAACTTCGGCGTGGTGCTGTCACCGTGGGCCAACACCAACCTGAGCGTGGACTATTACCGCATCCAGCTGGACAACCTGGTCGGCACCAACAATACCCAGACCCTGGTCAACGACAACGTGGCTGGCGCGGTGCAGCGCGATGAGCGCGGCAAGCTGCAGGCGGTCTACAACCGCTACCAGAACCTGAGCGAGCTGAAGACCTCGGGTATCGACGTCGAACTGCGCCAGCGCATCCCGACCGCGGCGCTGGGTGACTTCACCGTGTCCTCGGCCTATACCCACGTGCGCGACTACCGTCGCCCGACCGTGGTCGGTGGCCCGCTGGTGGACTACGCCGGCAGCAACCTAGGCGCGACCCTGCCCAAGGACAAGGCCACCACCACGCTGGACTGGAAGTACGGCGATTTCAACGCAGCCGTGACCTGGTACTACACCAGCGGCTACCGCCAGGAAGCGAGCGCCGCGGCCAAGGCCGTGCAGCAGCGCGTCGGCAGCTACAGCCAGTACGACCTGTACCTGGCCTATACCGGCATCGACAAGCTGACCGTGTACGCCAAGGTGCAGAACCTCGCCGACAAGACGCCGCCGTACGACGCCTCGTTCCCGGGCATCCGCGCGCCGTACGACTTCAGCCAATACGACCTGCGCGGCCGCTACTTCACGCTGGGCTTCGATTACCGCTTCTGATCCATCCGCTGCGGCCGGTTTCTTCAGGGAGCCGGCCGCGCGACCGTCTGCCGTTGTGTCCTGGGGAGTCACCGTGTCCTTGCATCGTCGTGCCGTTCTTCCGTTGCTGATCGCCGCCGCCACCGCACTGTCCTGCCCGCAGCCAGCGCAGGCACAGAGTGCGTACTTCTTCCCGCAGGCCGTCGACGCGGCCGCGTTCGATACGTCCATTCCCACACCCGAGCAGTTCCTCGGCTACCCGATCGGCAGCCGTTACACCCGGCACGACCAGCTGGTGGCGTACTTCCAGGAACTGGCGAAACGCTCGGACAAGATCAGCGTGCGCGAGATCGGCCGCAGTTACGAGGGCCGCCCGTTGCTGATCGCCACGGTAACCGCTGCCGGCAACCACGCGCGGTTGGAACAGATCCGCCAGCAGCACGCGACCCTGGTCGATCCGGCGCAGCCGCGCAGTGCGGCGGGCGACAGCCCGGTGGTGGTGTGGCTGGGTTACAGCGTGCATGGCAACGAGACCTCCAGCGCCGAGGCGGCGATGCTGACCGCCTACTACCTGGTGGCCAACCGCAGTGCCGAGACCCAGCAATGGCTGCAGCAGGCGGTGGTGCTGTTCGACCCGGCGCAGAATCCGGACGGTCGCGATCGCGCCGCCAACTGGCACAACGCGTGGGCCTCCGATCCGGCCTCGGCCGACCCGGCTGACAAGGAGCACGTCGAGCCGTTCCCGCAGGGCCGCACCAACCACTACTTCACCGATCTCAACCGCGACTGGCTGGCCCTGACCCAGCAGGACTCGCGGCCGAAGGTGGAGGTGTTCCACCAGTGGTACCCGAACGTGCAGATCGACTTCCACGAAATGGGCAAGGACAGCACGTACTACTTCGAGCCTTCGCCGAAGAGCATGCACAGCCCGTTGATTCCGGCGCCGTCGTACGAGTTCAACAAGACCCTGGCCAAGTACCACGCGCAGGCGCTGGATGCCTTGGGTTCGCTGTACTACACCGGCGAGAATTTCGACAACTTCTCGCCGGTGTACGGCTCGACCTATCCGGACTTCCACGGCGCGGTCGGCGTCACCGTCGAGCAGGCCAGTTCACGTGGCCGCGTGCAGGAATCGGTGAATGGCCTGCTGACCTTCCCGTTCACCATCCGCAACCAGGTCGCCACCGGGCTGGGCACGGTGCGTGGTGCAGTGGCCGAGCGCAGTGGCCTGTTCGACCTGCAGAAGCAGTTCTTCCAGAGCGCGTTGAAGCAGGCCGCACAGCAGCCGGTGAAGAGCTTCGTGTTCGGCGACGCGCACGATCCGGCACTGACCCGTCGCCTGCTGGAACTGTTGCTGCTGCATCGCATCGAGGTACGTGCGCTGGAGCGTGCAGTCACCGTCGATGGGCAGCGCTTCGATGCCGGCAGCGCCTACGTGGTGCAGGTGCAGCAGGCGCAGTTCCGCCTGGTGCATTCGATCTTTGCCGAGACACCGCCGATCAAGGGGGATGTGTTCTACGGCAGCACCAGCTATGCGATCGCACCGGCCTACGGCGTGGCTTTCGCCGGCAGCCGTAGCCGTATCGAGGGCGGCGCACGGGTGACTGCGTTGCCGGCGCAGCAGGGCGCGGTGCTGGGTGGTCAGGCCGGATTCGCCTACGCGATCGACTGGCGCGACTACAACGCCGGGCGCGCGCTGGCCGCGCTGCAGGGCAAGGGCGTGAGTGCACGTGCGGCATTCCAGCCGTTCACCACGGCGACCGCGCAGGGCGACGTCAGCTTCGCCGCCGGCAGCCTGGTGATTCCGGTTGCCGGGCAAACGCTGCAGGGTGCGGCGCTGCTTGAGACAGTGACATCGGCCGCGCGCGAGGCAGGTGTGCAGGTGCACGCGCTGTCCAGTGGCCGCAGCCGCGAAGGCATCGATCTGGGCAGTGACGGCGTCAAGGCGCTGCGCAAACCCGCGGTTGCGCTGGTGATGGGTGAGGGCGTGGCCGCCACCGAGATCGGCTCGGCCTGGTTCCTGCTCGACCAGCAGTTGCATTTGCCTGCCAGCAAGCTGGACCCGCAGCAGCTGGGCAAAGTGTCCCTGGACCGCTACACCACGATCGTGCTGTCCGGGGGGAGCTACACCGGCGTCGATACCACGGCGGTGGCTGCGCTGAAGCGCTGGGTGCAGGCGGGTGGCTCGCTGGTTACCTACGGCAGTGCCTCGAAGTGGGCGATCGAGCAGAAGTTGGCCGACGGCGAGAAGCTCGGCAAGGAAGAAGAGACTGCCGACGAGAGCCGCCGTGCATTCGGTGACCAGCGCGACATCGCCGCGATCGAGCGGGTCAGCGGCAACATCCTGAGCGCCGATGTGGACACCAGTCATCCGCTGGCGTTTGGCGTGCCGCGCCGGCAACTGGCGATCAACAAGGAGAGCACGGTGACGCTGCAGCCGAGCACGAATCCGTTCTCGACGGTGGTACGCATCGACACACCGCCGCGGGTGAATGGCTATCTTTCCGAGCGCAACCGTGCGCGGGTGGCGGGCAGCGCGTGGGTGCTGGTGTCGGCGCAGGGGCAGGGCAACGTGGTGCTGTTTGCCGATGACCCGGCGCACCGCAAGTACTGGCACGGCACGGACCGGTTGTTGATCAACGCGATCTTCTTCGGGAATCTGGTGAATCCGAGTAAGGCGCGGGGTTGAGGCGTTTGGCGCCGAGTCGTTGTTGTGCTTGGGAGGCAGGGGGGCTGAGCCCCGACCCCCCGGGCACCCCACCCTCGGGGGGCGCAGGGCGCCAACTGGGCCCCCCCGGGCCGGGGGGGGGG
>NZ_JAZKVY010000114.1:0-1055 GCF_036624925.1 Stenotrophomonas sp. A3_2 | reverse complement strand
GCCGTAAACCCGTCCTTGGGGGCTCGATGGCGCCATCCATGGCGCCAACGGTCCTGCAAGCCCACACCGCCCCGCCTTCGACGGTTTCCCGGTCACGGAGGGTCCATCCCCGCCATGGGTGATGAAAACCGTCAGATATCGACAAACACGATGGGGTCAGAGCCGTTTTCCGGCGGAAACCGGATCTGACCCCGGATGCGGTGCGGCTGTTGCTCTTGCTCTTCTTTTTTCAATCCGGGGTGGACGCGCACGGAAAGTGTCCGTGGCCGGGAGGGTGGGTTGCGCAGGGGCGTGAGCCGCATGGGCTCGAGGCATGCCTCGGGCGGGTTGGGCAGGACGCCCAACCCCGGTCTTGCCGTGTGCGCAGGACAGTGCACACGTGCAAGCGGCGACCGAGCTTACAGAGACGTACTTGCAGCGTCCCCTGCGCAGCCCACCCTCTCGGCCAACCCTCAGTAACCCAGCGCTTCGACCGACCACCCCGAGGGGCTTCGCCGTTGGCTGGATATCCAGATACCCCGTAAACGAAAACGCCCCAGCGCAGGGCCGGGGCGTCTTCGTCCGTCAGGTCAGGCAGGCATCAGAACTCCTGCCAGTCTCCGTCGGCCAGTTCGGTGGCCATCGGGCGACCACCCGCGGTGCGCCGGGCCGGCGGTGCGACCGGTGCCGGAGCGATCGGCGCCGTGGCGCGCGGGGCAGGGGCAGCGACGACGCGCGGGGCGGCCACGACCTCGGCTTCGTCCACCACGAAGATCGACACGGCCTCGCTGAGGTGGCCGGCCTGTTCTTCCATGGCACGGGCGGCAGCGGTGGCTTCCTCCACCAGAGCAGCATTCTGCTGCGTGGTTTCGTCCATCTGCACCACGGTCTGGTTGACCTGCTCGATGCCGGCGCTCTGTTCCTGCGAAGCGGCGGAGATCTCGGCCATGATGTCGGTCACGCGCTGCACCGAGGCGACGATCTCGCCCATGGTCGCGCCGGCCTTGTGCACCAGCGCCGAGCCGTCGTTGACCTTGCCGACCGAATCATCGATCAGGCCCTTGATCTCCTTGGCG
>NZ_JAZKVY010000113.1:0-663 GCF_036624925.1 Stenotrophomonas sp. A3_2 | reverse complement strand
TCAGTTGGGCGTTGGCCATGCCGGAGCACACGCGCATCGGGAACAGTGATCATGTTCAGCTTGTCCGCGCCGCCAAGCACTTCCTCTGGTCGATGCACTATCATCCTCCATCAGGGCGCAAACGGTCGTCTCCGGCGTCGATCCATCACAAAGCAATGTTGCTGCGCGCGCTGCTGGAATGGATGGCATGCGAAGGACACTCGCGCTTTGCCGGGATCGATCCAGCTTCGGTCGAACAACTCTGCAAATGGTTGCGCTGTCGTCCTGCACGCGCCGGCGGAGACAAAGGCAATATCTCAACTGCCACAATCACGAACTATCTGCTCGTGATCAAAGACCTTTATCGTCAGCGAGAAAAGCTGAACGATGCGCCACTGGTCGATCCGCTGCCGCTGGAAACGACCTATGAGGCCGCCGGCCACACCAGGGCGACCAAGGGCGTCATACCGTTCATCCCCGAAGACGTGGCCGTTGCAATCCTGAGCGAAGCCCTGCGGTGGGTCGAGGAGCATGGCGATACGATCGTCGCAGCCGAAACGATCCGCCGCGAAGCGCGAGCGCAGGGTCTGCGGCGCGGCAAGCGCCAGGCATCTGACCATGTTAGAGCGGCGCTGAGGCTCGCATCGCTGGCCGGACCATCGGGCGAACGGCTCGATGGCGCCT
>NZ_JAZKVY010000112.1:0-322 GCF_036624925.1 Stenotrophomonas sp. A3_2 | reverse complement strand
AAAAGTTTTTTGGTTCTTTTTTTCAAAAAAGAACTTCTTCTTTTCCTTCTGGTCGCCGCCGCCCCGCGCCTCCCCGACGGCCCCCCGCCCGAGATCGACCACCCCTACGCGATCGTCGCTGCGCATGCGCAGGTGGACGCCGCCTTGGCGGATGCGAGGCGCACGCGCCGCATCGTGTTGCTGGAATTCGGCGCCAATTGGTGCGCCGATTGCCGCATTCTGGCGGGTGTGTTCGCCATGTCGGCGTTGCGGGACTGGATGGCCTCCCGCTTTCTGCTGGTGCAGGTGAATGTCGGGCGTTTCGATCGCAATATGGATATCG
>NZ_JAZKVY010000111.1:0-5405 GCF_036624925.1 Stenotrophomonas sp. A3_2 | reverse complement strand
CGGCTACTTGTTGAAGTGCCTGTGGGTGCTTACCCGGCGGTTGACCTAGGACAACTATACGATGGTAGGCGTGGCGCTGGGCAAGGGGGGTTTTACGCGCGCCTGACGGGCGACCGCCGGGCTTGGCCCGGCGCTACCGGATCGCGCCCAGGGGTAGGGCCGGGCCATGCCCGGCGGACGCGGGATGGGCGATTACCGGAACACCACCGTGCGATGCCCATTGAGCAGGATGCGGTGTTCCACATGGCGGCGCACCGCACGCGCCAGCACCAGCGATTCGGTATCACTGCCCAGCCGCACCAGTTCGCGCGGCGCCATCGCATGGTCAACGCGGGCCACGTCCTGTTCGATGATCGGGCCTTCGTCCAGGTCCTCGGTGACGTAGTGCGCGGTGGCGCCGATGATCTTGACCCCGCGCGCGTGCGCCTGGTGGTACGGCTGCGCGCCCTTGAAGCTGGGCAGGAAGCTGTGGTGGATGTTGATCGCACGGCCGGCCAGCGCGCGGCACAGCGTGGGTGACAGGATCTGCATGTAGCGCGCCAGCACCACCAGGTCGATGCGCTCACGCTCGACCAGGTCGATGATCTGCTGCTCCTGCACCGCGCGCGTATCGGCGGTCACCGGCAGGTGGTGGAACGGCACCTGGTAGGAGGCGGCCAATGGCGCGAAGTCGGCGTGGTTGGACGCCACCGCCGCGATGTCGACCTTCAGCTGGCCGCTGTGGGCGCGGAACAGCAGGTCGTTGAGGCAATGCCCCTGTTTGCTGACCAGCACCAGCAGGCGTGCGCGGCGGCGGCCATCGTGCAGCTGCCAGTCCATGCCGAAGTCCTGGGCGAGCGTGGCCATCGCGGCGTGCACGGTCTCCAGCGGCAGGCCGGCATCGCGATCGAAATGCACGCGCAGGAAGAAGCGGCCGCTTTCCTCGTCGCCGAACTGCTGGGCGTCGAGGATGTTGCAGCCGTGGTCGAACAGCAGGCCGGACACGCGATAGACGATGCCGGTACGGTCGGGGCAGGACAGGGTGAGGATGGAATCGGGGCGCATCGCCACAGTGTAGGGCAGCGCCCTGCCCAGCGGCCGGATGATCACGGGTGCAACCGACCTGCTTGGTTCAGTACCAAGCGATACTTGGATCTTCCCGTGCCAAGCTGGTCGGTCATGAACCTGTTGCAACTGATCCGCAGCTTCACCCGCACCGCAGAGACCGGCAGCATTGCCGCCGCGGCCCGCATCCTTGGCATCAGCGCCACCGCGGTCGGCCAGAACATCAACCGGCTGGAGGCCCATCTGGGCGTACGGTTGCTGAACCGGAGTACGCGGCAGCTGGCCCTCAGCGAGGCCGGCGCGCTGTACCTGGCGCAGGTGCGCCACATCGAAGCCGACCTGGCGCGCGCGCAGGCGATGGTCACCGCCGGTGACATCGAACCGGCCGGGCCGCTGCGCATCGCCAGCAGCAGTGCGTTCGGCCGCCATGTGCTGGCGCCGTTGCTGCCTTCGCTGCAGCAGCGCTACCCGCAACTGCAGCTGGAGCTGCGCCTGACCGACCGCGCCGTGCAGCATGGCCCGGAAGCGGTGGATGCCAGCATCCGCATCGGGGCCCAGCTGGAGGACGGGGTGGTGGCGCGGCAGCTGGCGCGTGTTCCGTTCGTGTTCTGCGCCTCGCCGGCCTACCTGAAGGCACGCGGCACCCCGCAACAGCCATCCGAGCTGGGCGGTCATCGCGGGCTGCTGCACCGCTTCCCCACCGATGGCCGGCCATTGCGCTGGGGCCTGCTGAAGGACGGCCAGCGCGTGGACGCCGCGCTGCCACCGAGCATGGTCTGCGATGACATCGATGCGCTGGCGACACTGGCGGCGGCCGGTGCCGGCATCACCCGGCTGGCCGCCTTCGTGGCCGAGCCGTACCTGCGCGATGGCCGCCTGCAGGCGGTGTTCGGCGCCGACACCGCGTGGCGCCCGGAACCGATGGAGGTCTACTTCTGCGTCAGCGACCGCCGCGATTTCACCGCCAAGATCCGCGCGCTGTTCGATCACCTTCAGGCCGGCATCGCGCCGGCTTGGCGGGTGTGAGCCTCAGCGCGTCTTGAACACGCCACGCGCCTCGCGCGGCTCGCAGCGCAGGTACTGCGGCGCCGGCTCCACGCTGTCGCGCAATGCGGCAGCAGCGTGCCACGGCCAGCGCGGGTCGTAGAGGATGCCGCGTGCCAGCGCTACCGCATCGGCGTGGCGATGGCGCAGGATCGATTCGGCCTGCTCCGGTTCGGTGATCATGCCCACCGCGATCACCGGCATGCGCACCTTGGCCTTGATCGCTGCTGCGAACGGCACCTGGTAGCCCGGGCCGACGGTGATCTTCTGGCGCTCGTCCAGGCCACCGCTGGAAACGTGCAGGAAGTTGCAGCCGCGCGCGTCCAGCACCTGGGCCAGCGCTTCGCTCTGCACCAGATCCCAGCCGCCATCGACCCAGTCGCTGGCGGAGATGCGCACGCCCACGGCGACCTTGTCCGATACCGCCGCACGCACGGCGTCGAATACTTCCACGAGCAGGCGCAGGCGGTTCGGCAATGAGCCACCGTAGCCATCGGTGCGGCGGTTGCTCAGCGGCGACAGGAACTGGTGCAGCAGGTAGCCGTGCGCGGCATGCAGCTCGATCAGCTCGAAGCCCAGGCGCTCGGCGCGCACCGCACTGGCGGCGAAGGCAGCAACGAGCTCGGCGATGCCGGCCTCGTCCAGTTCCTGCGGCGCCGGATCGGCAGCATGGAACGGCAGCGGCGACGGCGCCACGGTGATCCAGCCACGCGTGTCGTCGGCTGGCAGTTGACCACCGCCGTCCCAAGGGCGGTTCACCGACGCCTTGCGACCGGCATGGCCGAGCTGGATGCCCAGCGGCATCGGCGACCAGCGGCGGACGCTGGCCAGCACCTGCGCCAGCGCGGCCTCGGTGCCGTCATCCCACAGGCCCAGGTCGGCCCAGCTGATGCGGCCACGCGGCTCGACCGCCGTGGCTTCCAGGATCAGCAGGCCGGCGCCGGACTGCGCCAGGTTGCCCAGGTGCATGGCGTGCCAGTCGCTGGCGCGGCCATCTTCGGCGGAGTACTGGCACATCGGCGCGATGACGATGCGGTTGGACAGGGTCAGGGGGCCGAACGAGATCGGCGAAAACAGCTGGCTCAAGACAGTGATGGGACGACGTAGGTGGGGCATATTGCACCGCTGCGCGGCTCCCGGATCAACCATCTGGATGGATCGCTGTTTCGCGGCGGCGGGTGGCCTGTAGAGTCGACTGACAGTCGACTCTACCCAGCCGATGGTTCGATAACCGACGCCAGCGCCTCAGCACAATCGCGTTCATCCTTGAACTGCAGCAGGTCGTCGGCACGGGTGCGGCCACGGTTCAGTGCCGCCACCGGCAGTCCTGCTTTGGCCGCCGCCTGCACGAAGCGGAAGCCGGAATAGACCATCAGCGACGAGCCCACCACCAGCACGGCGTCGGCCTGCTGCAGGTGCTCGTGCACCGCCTCCACCCGCTCGCGCGGCACGTTCTCGCCGAAAAACACCACGTCCGGCTTCAACACCCCGCCGCAGTGCGGGCACCCGGGTACCACGAAGCTGGAGAAATCGGTCTCCAGGTCGGCGTCGCCGTCCGGGGCGATGCCGGCCTCCAGCGTGTCCCAGCCGGGGTTGGCGTCCAGCAGGCGCTGCTGGAACTCCCCGCGATCGCTGCGCCGCTCGCAGCACATGCAGCGCACCAGGTCCAGGCGGCCATGCAGGTCGATCACGTTACGGCTGCCGGCGCGCTGGTGCAGGCCGTCCACGTTCTGGGTCAGCAGCACCTGCAGCTTGCCACGGCTCTCCAGTGCGGCCAGGGCCTGGTGGGTACCGTTGGGCCGGGCCAGGCCGAAGCGCGGCCAGCCCAGCAGGCTGCGCGCCCAGTAGCGCTGGCGGGTAGCGGTCTCGCCCATGAAGGCCTGGTAGGTCACCGGCGGGGTGCGCTTCCACTGGCCGTCGGCATCCCGGTAATCGGGGATGCCCGATGCGGTGCTGCAACCGGCGCCGGTCAGCACGAACAGGCGCTGGGCGCGGTCGATGAAGTCGGTCAGCGGCGAGGTCATGGCTGCCAGATGGGGGCGCCGCAGCGCCCGTGCAAGCGCCGGCTCAGGCGGCCGGCAGCGGCGGCACCGCGATCGGGTGGCCTTCCTCGTCCAGCGCGATCATCACGAAGTGGCCGCGGGTACACAGCTTGCGCTCGCCGCTGTGCAGGTCCTCGGCGACCAGTTCCACCTCCACCTTCATCGAGCTGCGGCCGACTTCGACAATGCGGCCGATGGTTTCCACCATCTGGCCGATGCGGATCGGCAGTTTGAAGTCGACCTGGTCGCTGCGCGCGGTCACCACGGTGCGGCGCGAGTAGCGGGCAGCAGCCAGGAAGGCGGCCTTGTCCATCCACGCCAATGCCTGGCCGCCGAACAGGGTGCCCAGGTGGTTGGTGTGGTTGGGAAAGACGATTTCGGCCATGCGCACTTCGATGGGCGGCACGGTCTCGGGGATCGGGGTCATGGGGGTGCTTCGGTGTGGGGTGCTGCGGATTCTAAGCGACCGGCGTGATGGCCATCGGAATGCACGTGCAACGGTCACCCGGCAGCGGTGCCTGCGCAGGCCGCGCCTGCAGCAGGCGTTACACTGCGCCACGCCCGCTGCCAGGACTGCCCATGCCCGCCACTTCCGACCTGCTGGCCTTTGCGCTGGTTTCGCTGGCCATGGTGCTCACGCCCGGGCCGAACATGATCTACGTCATCTCGCGCTCGATCTGCCAAGGGCCGATGGCGGGCCTGATCTCGCTGGGCGGGGTGGCGCTGGGCTTCGTGTTCTACATGCTGTGCGCGGCATTGGGCATCACCGCCCTGCTGATGACCGTGCCGTTCGCCTATGACGCGCTGCGCATCGGCGGCGCGCTGTACCTGCTGTACCTGGCCTGGCAGGCGCTGAAGCCGGGTGGACGTTCGCCGTTCGCGGTGCGCGACCTGCCGCAGGACAGCCCGCGCAAGCTGTTCACGATGGGCTTCCTGACCAACCTGCTGAACCCGAAAATCGCGGTGATGTACCTGTCGCTGCTGCCGCAGTTCCTGCATCCGGACAGCGAAGGCAGCGCGCTGATGCAGTCGATCGTGCTGGGCTCCACCCAGATCCTGGTCAGCGTCAGCGTGAACGGCCTGATCGCGCTGACCGCCGGCAGCATCGCCGGCTTTCTGGCCGCGCGCCCCACCTGGCAGAGGGTGCAGCGCTGGCTGATGGGCACGGTGCTGGCCGGGTTGGCGGTGCGCATGGCGATGGAAGGGCGGCGCTGATTGTAGAGTCGAGCCATGCTCGACTTTCTTGCGAACAGCAGTCGAGCATGGCTCGACTCA
>NZ_JAZKVY010000110.1:0-364 GCF_036624925.1 Stenotrophomonas sp. A3_2 | reverse complement strand
CAATCTCGACCATCGCGGCGCGGTGGGCGCGGACCCGTTGCTGGGTGACGGCGCCGGCATCCTGATCCAGCTGCCCGATGCGCTGTTCCGCAAGTGGGCGGCGGGCGAGGGCAAGACCCTGCCCGCGCCGGGCGACTATGCCGTGGCGATGTGCTTCCTGCCGCAGGACGAGCCGAGCCGCGCGATCGTCATCGAATCGTTCGAGAAGTTCATCGCCAAGGAAGGGCAGGAACTGATCGGCTGGCGCGATGTGCCGGTCACGCTCGATGGTCTGGGCAAGACCGTGCTCGAACAGATGCCGGTGATCCACCAGTGCGTGATCGCGCGCGGCGAGGGCACGCCCGATCAGGACGCGTTCGAGCGC
>NZ_JAZKVY010000109.1:0-480 GCF_036624925.1 Stenotrophomonas sp. A3_2 | reverse complement strand
GACGATGGCCGCCGTCCGCCCGGTGAGCAGCGCCGCGGCGACCGCGCCTTCCGGTCCCGGCCGGTGCGCGAGGCCAGTTTTGGCCACCGCTTCGCGCACCCGCCCGAGCCCCGCCTCCGCCCCGCCCCGCCCAGCCCGCGTCTCCACCACCACCACCGGGCCGAGCGCCGTGCCGTAGGCGCCCATGCCGTCGAAGAAGGCCTGGCGCCGCATGTCCCAGGCGCCGGGATAGGCGGGGGACGGCGGCGGGCGAAGCAGGGCGCGGAGACGGATGCGGTCGCCAGGGGCCGGGGCCGGGGTCTCGTCGCGCAGGCGGATGCGGACGCCGCGAGCGAAGGGGACGCCGCCCAGGGCAACGGCGGAGAGGGTGACACGGGCGGCCTCGGGCAGCGCTTCCACTTCAGTGACCTGGCCCGCCACCTCCACCGCGCCGCGCGGCAGAGGTTGCCAGGGGGCGGCAAGACGGGCGGCGGCGACGAT
>NZ_JAZKVY010000011.1:0-341 GCF_036624925.1 Stenotrophomonas sp. A3_2 | reverse complement strand
TTCGGCGCCCGCAGGGGCGCCCAAAATGGTTCCGGCGCCCGCAGCGGCAGCTCCGCTCGTTCAGTCGCCCGCATGGGCGCCCACCGTGGTGCTGGCGCTCGGGCTCTGCGCGCTGGCTGGCTGCAGTGTGCGCAACCCGCTGCACATCTTCGATCCCACGCATGTGCGGCGCGGCGCGCTCATCGAGGAAGAAGCGCTGCGCGACCTCATTCCCGGCACGTCCAGCCGCGCCGACGTCACCGCGCTGCTGGGCTCCCCCACCGCGCGCGCCACCTTCGACGACAATACCTGGATCTACATTACCCAAATCACGAGCACGCGCATCGGCCGCACCCCGGGTG
>NZ_JAZKVY010000108.1:0-304 GCF_036624925.1 Stenotrophomonas sp. A3_2 | reverse complement strand
GCGCTCGCCGGTCTGTCCGTCTATGGCAGCACCGGCACGTCCGCGCTGTTCGCACCGGCGACCGACTTCGTGCCGAGCCTGACCGGCGGCGCGCCCTATGCCTCCATCGTGCATATGTACGAAGGCGGCGTGCAGTACGCCGCGCCGAAGCTCTTCGGCCGCATCGATTACTTCTATCAGAAGGTCGATCGCGATTTCGGCTTCTACTCCGGCCAGGGCAATCAGACCGGCTACACGGTCTTCTCGAACCTCGGCCAGCGCGAGTTCAAGGGCTTCGAGGCCCAGGGGCAGTGGCAGGTCACGC
>NZ_JAZKVY010000107.1:0-327 GCF_036624925.1 Stenotrophomonas sp. A3_2 | reverse complement strand
AGGACCAGTGGCGCCGCGCCCTTGTCATGAAGCCCGACTCGGACGAGGCGGCGCGCATACAGGGGAGGCTGAAACAGGCCGGCACAAATTGACGCCGCCTGTCGCGCCAGCGGCGCACGAACCCGCGCCAGCGGCGCACGAACCCGCGCAGACGGTGCGCGAACCCGCGCCCGCCAAGCTCAATCTTTACCTGCACATCACGGGCCGCCGCGCGGATGGCTACCACCTGCTGGACAGCCTCGCCGTGTTCGCCGGCGCGCATGACGTGGTCACCGCCGCGCCCGCCGCCGGGCTTGGCCTATCCCTGCGCGGCCCCTTCGCCCCCTC
>NZ_JAZKVY010000106.1:0-403 GCF_036624925.1 Stenotrophomonas sp. A3_2 | reverse complement strand
CCGCTCGGCGCGTGGCTTGCGTCGCGGTTCGGCGTCCACCTGCCCTTCACCACGGCGGGCGCGGCGCTGGCCTGCGGCATCATGATCCTGCCGCTCATGGTGCGCGCCATCCGCCTGGCGCTCGAGGCGGTGGAGCCAGGCCTCCTGGCCGCCGCGCGCACGCTCGGCGCCGGGCGGCTGGACCGGTTCCTTTCCATCACCCTGCCGCTCGCCCTCCCCCGCGTACAGCTCGCCGCGGTGCTGGGCTTCACCGCCTCGCTCGGCGAATTCGGCGCCGTGATCACCTTCGCCGCCAACATTCCGGGGCAGACGCAGACCCTGCCGCTGGCGATCTATTCGGCGCTGGAAACGGTGGACGGCGCCCGCACCGCCGCCCGCCTCTCGCTCTGCTCCGTCGCCCTGG
>NZ_JAZKVY010000105.1:0-33123 GCF_036624925.1 Stenotrophomonas sp. A3_2 | reverse complement strand
CGGACCGCCCGAAAGCGGGGTCAAAAGCGGGGGTTCATGGCTTCGGAAGCGGTGTGCCGCCCTGGTGGGTGCGGACCTTGGTCCGCACTGCTTTTGCCCTTAGAGCCAACCCACCGCGCTCGCGGGATGTGGGGTGGGTGGCGGCGGGCCGGGCGGGGCAGGGCCGTGAGGCGCATGGATGCGCCGATCGAGCTTACATGGACGTACTTGCAGCGTGCCCTGCCCCGTCCGGCCCTCCGCCACCCCAACCGATAGCCAGCAGGCGCAACGCTTTCCTCAATACACCCCGCCCATTCAGAAAAACCCATTGATAGGAATGAAATTAGTAGTATCCTATCTATCTCTTATGGACCGACCTCTCGACGAGCGCACCGTGCTGCAGATGCAGCTCAGCTCCGGCCTGCTGTACGCAGGGCGGCAGTGGCAGCGCTTGGCCGACAGTCGGCTCGGCAGCTACGGCATCTCCACCGCCTGCACCATGCCCCTGCTGATGATCGGCCGCTCCGGCGGTGGCATCCGCCAGGTGGCGCTGGCCCAGCAGCTGGGCATGGAGGGTCCTTCCCTGGTGCGCCTGCTGGACAAGCTGTGCGCCAGCGACCTGGTCCGCCGCGAGAGCGACGCCAGCGACCGCCGCGCCAACCTGCTGTGGCTGACCGACGCGGGCCATGCGCTGGTCAGCGAGCTGGAAGACCAGTTGATCGGCCTGCGCCAGGACGTGTTCGGCGAGCTTTCCATGGATGAACTGCACGCCGTGCTGAAGGCATGGCGCCTGCTGGCCGAGGCCGCCGACCGCATCACGTAAGACCGCTGCCCCCGAACACCGCCGCTGCCGTGCACACGCCAGCGGCTTTTGCCCGTTGCCGTTGTTCTGTTGTCCCTCCCCTCCCCCACCTCGCCCCCGCCCCTTCCGATGCCCGGTGAATTCAGTCTCCATGGAGTGTTCGTCCCGACCCTGCTCGGGTTGATGTTGTTGGCCTACCTGGTCAACAGCGGCCTGCACGCGCTGCTGCAGCGTGCCGGCGCCTATCGCCATGTATGGCACCCGGCGCTGTTCAACCTGGCGCTGTACGGGATCGTGCTTGGCCTGCTGTTCCACCTCCTGCGTTGGATGCAATCGTGAACAAGATCGTGAAGAAGACCCTGCCCATACTGCTGACCAGCGCAGCCGTGATCGTCGCCCTGCTGGTGCTGCGCCAGCTGTGGGTCTATTACATGGATGAGCCGTGGACCCGCGACGCCCATGTCGGTGCCGACGTGGTGCAGGTGGCACCGGACGTGTCCGGACTGGTGGAAACGGTGAACGTGGCCGACAACCAGGCGGTGAAGAAGGGCGACGTGCTGTTCGTGATCGACCGCGCGCGCTACCGCATCGCGCTGGAACAGGCCAAGGCCAGCTTGGCCGAGCGCCAGGCCTCGGTGGCGCAGCTGCGCCGCGAAATCGGCCGTGACCGCAGCCTGCAGGATCTGGTCGCCGCCGAGGACGCCGAAGTGCGCCGCGCCAAGCTGCAGGCTGCACAGGCTGCGCTGGGCACCGCACAGGCGGCGGTCGACCTGGCCGAGCTCAACCTGGGCCGCACCGAGGTGCGCGCACCGGCCGATGGCCGGGTCAACGACCGCACCATGCGCGTGGGCGACTACGTGGTGGCCGGCAAGCCGGTGCTGGCGCTGCTGGACACCGGCTCGTTCCGCATCGACGGCTACTTCGAGGAAACCCGCCTGCGCGGCGTGGCCCCGGGGCAGCGCGTGGACATCCGCCTGATGGGCGAATCGGCGCCGCTGCGCGGCCATGTCGAGAGCATCGCCGCCGGCATCGAGGATCGCTACCGCAGCAACGGCAGCACCCTGCTGCCGAACGTGACCCCGGCCTTCGACTGGGTGCGCCTGGCGCAGCGCATTCCGGTGCGCATCGCCATCGACGAGGTGCCCAAGGGCGTGGAGCTGATTGCCGGCCGTACCGCCACGGTGACCGTACAGACCAACAGCACGAAGCATGCAGACAAGGTCGGCACCGCGCCGACACAGGCGGGCCTGTGAACGCCACCCTGCCCCGTCTCGGCCTGATCGTCGCGCTGGCCAGCCTGGCCGCGTGCAGGACCGTCGGCCCGGACTACGCGCTGCCGGAAGGCTCGGCGTTCAAGCGCCCGGAGGCCAATGCGGCCTTCATCGATACGCAGAACCCGCAGGTGGCCGCCAACCAGGCGCTGCCCGACCGCTGGTGGTCGTTGTACAACGACCCGGTGCTGGACGGGCTGATCACCCAGGCGCTGCGTGACAACGTGGAACTGAAGGCCGCCGATGCGCACCTGCGCCGCGCCGCCGCCGTGTACGAACAGGCGCTGGACGCCGGCGGCTTCGAGTACGAGGCCGAGGCCGGCGTCAGCCGCGCGCAGCTGTCGGCCGAATCGTTCCTGCAGGAGCACGAGCTGCCGGTGATCAACCTGGCCGATGGCAAGTTCGCGGTCAGCTACCAGTTCGACCTGTTCGGCAAGCTCAAGCGCGGCGCCGAAGCGGCGCGTGCCGACGAGCAGTCGGTGGCGGCGGCACGCGATCTGGCCCAGGTCAGTGTGGTCGCCCAGGTGGCCGACAGCTACCTGGAAATCTGCCATGCCAACCACGAACTGCACGTGGCCGAGCATTCGCTGCAGCTGCAACAGCGCAGCCGCACCGTTACCGAGCGCCTGATCGCGGCTGGCCGTGGCACGCCGCCGGAGCTGGCCCGCGCCAATGCCCAGGTGGCGCTGCTGGAAGCTGCACTGCCGCCGCTGCATGCGCAGCGCTCGGCGGCCGCCTATTCGCTGGCCGCCCTGCTCGGGCAGACCCCGGGCCAGCTGCCGGCTGGCGTGATCGACTGTGCACACGCCCCCGGCCTGGCGCAGCCGCTGCCGGTCGGTGATGGCCGTGCGCTGCTGCAGCGCCGCCCGGACGTGCGCCAGGCCGAACGCAAGCTGGCCTCGGCCACCGCGCGCATTGGCGTGGCCACCGCCGAACTGTATCCGGACATCCGCCTGGGTGCCTCGGTGGGTGCCGCCGGCCTGCTGGAAGACTTCGGCACGCCGATGACCCAGCAATGGTCGATCGGCCCGCTGATTTCGTGGACGTTGCCGTCGTCGGGCACGCACGCGCGCATCCACGCTGCCGAAGCGGGCGCCGATGCGGCCCTGGCCGAGTTCGACCACACCGTTCTGCAAGCGCTGCGCGAGACCCAGACCGCGCTGGACCGCTATGCGCAGGACCTGCGCCGGCTGCAGTCGCTGCGCATCGCGCAGGAACAGGCCGCACTGGCTGCCGAGCAGAACCGCCGGCTGTACCAGGGTGGCCGCACGCCGTACCTGTCCAGCCTGGATGCCGACCGCAGCCTGGCCACCAGCGATGCCACCCTGGCCGCCGCCGAAGCGCAGGTCTCACGCGACCAGATCCATCTGTTCCTGGTGCTGGGCGGCGGCTGGCAGGCAAGCGCCACCGCGCCCAACGCCTCGACCGCAGCGAAGTAAGCCATGAACGCGCTGACCGACCGCCAGGCCTGGCTGTTCTCGATCAAGACCTACCTGGCGGCGGTGGCCGCGCTGTACATCGCCATGGCCGGCAACCTGTCGCGCCCGTACTGGGCGATGGGCACGGTCTACATCGTCAGCCAGCCGCTGCTGGGCCCAACCCGTGCCAAGGGCGTGTACCGCATCGTCGGCACCCTGGTGGCCGGCCTGGCCACCCTGCTGGTGCTGCCGGCACTGGTGGAAACGCCGCTGGTGCTGAGCGCGGCAATGTCGATCTGGCTGGCCGGCTGCCTGTTCATGGCCCTGCTCAACCGCGGCCCGCGCGGCTACGCGTTCCTGCTGGCCGGCTACACCACCGCCTTCATCGGCTTCCCCGCAGTGACCTCGCCGGAAACCATCTTCGACACGGTGGTGGCGCGCAGCGAGGAGATCATCCTCGGCACGGTGGTGGCGGTGCTGTTCGCCTCGCTGCTGTTCCCGGCCTCGGTGCGGCCGATGCTGCGCGCCCGCATCGGCAACTGGATGGAGGACGCCGCGCAGTGGTGCCGGCAGATCCTGGAACGTGGCCGTGCACACGCGCCACGCAACCGGTTGGCCGCCGATCTGGTGCAGTTCGAGGCGCTGATCGAATTCCTGCGCCGCGATGATCCACGCCATGCAGGGTCGGCGGTGTCGATGGAGCGCCTGCGCGAGCGCATGCTGCTGCTGTTGCCGGTGCTGTCCTCGATCGCCGACCGCCTGAGTGCGTTGCGCAGCGATGGCCAGGCGTTGCCGGAAGGTTTGCCGGCGCTGGTCGATGACATCCACGACTGGCTGGACGGCCCGACCAACGCCAGTGAGTACGCGCGGCTGCGCGCGCGCATCAGCGCGCTGAAGCCGCAGGTGGACCGCGACCTGCAGCACCTGCAGCTGGCCAGCCTGCTGCTGCGCCTGGAGGAGCTGGTGGACCTGTGGCAGGACTGCCGCACCCTGCAGCACGCGATCGATCAGGGCACCGCGCCGCTGGACCGCGCGCACTATCGCATCCGCACCGAACGGGTGGCCGCCGACAGGCACGTCGACTACGGCATGGCACTGTTCTCCGCGCTCAGTGCCGGCGTGGCACTGATGAGCTACTGCGTACTGTGGATCGCGCTCGGTTGGGAGGGCGGTGGCAACGGCGCGATGATGGCGGCGGTGACTGCCGCATTCTTCGCCGCACAGGACGATCCGGCCCCCAGCATGGTGCAGTTCCTGGTGTGGGCGATGGTCGCCTCGGTGGTGGCCGGCGTGTACCTGTTCGGCGTGTTCCCGGCCGTGCACGACTTCGGCCTGCTGGCGCTGGTGCTGGCGGTGGCGTTCCTGCCGCTGGGGCTGATGCTGCACCACCCCAAGAGCGCGTTGTTCGCGCTGCCGCTGACAGTGAACCTGGCCGCGCTGCTGAGCCTGCAGAACACCTACAGCGCCAACATCCAGACCTTCCTCAACTCGTCCATCGCAATGTTCATCGGCATTGGCTTTGCGGTGGTGATGACCCGCCTGTTCCGTTCGGTGGGTGCCGAATGGACCGCGCGCCGGCTGGTGCGGCAGGGCTGGACCACGCTGGCCGAAGCCGCCGAAGGACGCGGCCAGCAGGATCGGCAGCGCTTCGCCGCACGCATGCTCGACCTGCTGGGCCTGCTCGCCCCGCGCCTGGCGGCGACGCCCGAGGGCAGTGACATCGCCTCGGTGGACATGCTCAACGAGGCGCGCATCGGCCTGAACATCCTGCAGCTGCGCCGTGCACGGCTGGAACTGCCCGAGCGCAGCCGTGAGGCGGTCGAGCACATTCTTGAAGAGATCGCCGTGCACTACCGCCGGCAGATCGCTGCGCGCAAACCGATTGTGGCGGCCGACGCATTGCGCGAGCGGTTGGATACCTCGCTGGGCCGGGTCGGCGGCGTGGGCGCCTGCAAGGCCCGCGACGAGGCGCTGATGGGCCTGATCGGCCTGCGCTTCGCGCTGTTCCCGGAGGCGAAGGCGTTGGCGCCGGGATGGGAAGGCGCCGAATCGCCGTCCGTGTAATGCGATCCGCCAGGCGCGGCCCGGCGCTACCATCGTGGTTCGGTAGCGCCGGGCCATGCCCGGCGGCCACTCGCGATCCCCACAGGACGGTTCAATGAGTTACGACATGATGGTGTTCGAGGCCAGCGCGGCCCCGCGCGAAGCGGCGGCCTTCATCGCCTGGTTCGAGAAGCAGACGCAGTGGAACGAGCGCCACGAGTACGACGACCCGGCGGTTAGCAGCCCGGCGCTGCAAGCGTGGTTTGCGGAGATGGCGCAGGACTTCCCGCCGTTGAACGGCCCATTGAGCAACGACGATGACGATCGTGCCGAAGTGACCGAGTACAGCATCGGCCGCGAAGTGATCTATGGCGCATTCACCTATTCGGTGGCCGAGCGCGCGCATGGTCGCGTGCAGGACCTGGCCGAGAAGCACGGAGTGGGCTTCTTTGACGTGAGTGCCGATGAAGCCGCGATCGTGTTCCCCGATGGGCTGGTGCTGATACCGGAGTAGGTTTGGCGGCAGGGCTGCGCCCTGCACCTGCCGAGGCAGCATCAACGTCAAAAGCGTGCTAACCGTGGATTGGCTGGGTGGGTCCGGTTGCGGGGGGCGCTGCAAGTACGCCCCTGTAAGCTCGGTCGCGCCATCCATGGCGCTCACGCCCCCCCAACCGGACCCACCCAGCCTTCGACAGGTTCCCGCGATCTGTCGGAATGGCATGGCTTGCTTCTGGTGGGTGTCGACCTTGGTCGACACGGGTTAGATCCACGCCATGCGTGGATGAATGCCAAAATGATCGAAATACGCTTTTGTAGAGTCGAGCCATGCTCGACTGACGTGAGACGATCGTGGAGGCAGCGATCCCGTTCATCGGCGGAAACACTAGTTGTCTCGTGTTACCTCTGCGAAGTAGATATTGACTGCCTGGTCCATCTCATCGGACATGATCTCGGTATGCAGTCTGGCCATTGGGGTGTGGCCGTGCGCGATAGCAATGGCTGCAAAGAGTGCTGAGGTTTTCCAAGCCTCCTGTGGCGTCGCGACAAGCATTGCCGCGTGTTTACCCATGCGCTGAATGGCCTGCGAATACTCCGGCTCCAATCCAGCAGGAAGTTCAATGCCTCGGTGGCATCGCAACGTTTCTATCGATTGTGCAAGGGAAATGAACTGCCAATCGTCTGAGTCAGCGTCAGCATCAACTGGCAATGCGTTGACAATATGCGGCACAGCCGCAAACGAAGCGCTGTAGACATCCCCTTGATGGCACAAGCTGCTCCACAATTCTTCCCAAGTGTCTTCAATCGGATCGTCTTCCGATCTTTCGTTTTTCGGGATACTGAGATTGGCCAGCAGCTCCGGAATGTCATCCGCAGCCCCATAGGCATGCTGTAGTTCGGCCCAGCGTGGGTCATCCAGGGCGATAAGCGCCATGTGCCGGTTCCTGTGTCGTGGGGTGGCAACGCAGGATAGGTAGCGCCGGCGGCGTCATCAAAGGGCAAATGCGACATCGGGGCGACGGGGGTCAGAGCCCGTTCCCGATGGGAACGGGATCCGACCCCCCGTTCAGAACAAGGTGCCCTGCACGGTAGGCTGTTCGATGCGCGCCGGTGCTTCGGCCACCGCTTCCGCACCCAAGCGCCAGGCCAGGCCACCCAATCGACTGGCGTGGCGTTTCAATGCGGCCTGCAGCACCTCTGCGCTGCCTGCTACGTGCAGGCGCTGGCGGGCACGGGTCAGGCCGGTGTAGACCAGCTCGCGCGACAGCACGCGGCTATCCTGGCGTGGCAGCTGCAGCCACACTTCATCGAACTCCGAGCCCTGTGCCTTGTGCACGGTCATCGCAAAGGCGCTTTCGTGCGCGGGCAGTGCGGCCGGGTGGAAGGCGCGTGGCTGCTCGACGGTGTCGCCCGGGAACCAGGCCACCATCGCGCCGCTGTCGTCGCGCAGGCAGATGCCGATATCGCCGTTGAACAGGCGGTGCCGGTAGCTGTTCTCGGTGACCAGCAGCAGGCGGCCCTGGAAGTAGCCCGGGGTGTTGCCAGCCAGCAGCTGTTCGATGCGGCTGTTGAGCCCGCGCGCACCCTGCGGGCCTTCGCGCAATGCGGTCAGCACGCGCAGGCGCCCGGCCTGCTGCAGGGCACTTACCGGATCAGCGGCCTCGGCCAGCGCGCGCCAGTGGCCGAGCAGATGCTCGCGTTGGCCACGCAATGGATCGGCTTCGCCTTCGTGGAAATGCACGCCCGCCAGAGACCCGCCGCGCAGCAGCTGCAATGCGGTGCTGCTGTCGCCTTCGCGCACGGCATGCGCCAGTGGCGCCAGGTCCAGCGCATCACTCTGACGGTAACCGCGCTGCAGCTGCACGCGGCGGCCAGCAAAGGCGCGTGGTGCCGCCTGCGGCTGCAAGGTGGCCGGCGCCAGCAGACCATGCAGTGCCTGCGCGTCGTCGGCGCGGGTGCCGATGCCATCGCCGCTGGCGCGCAGGATCGCGCTGAGTACGTCGCCGGCTTCCACCGACGGCAGCTGGTCCGGGTCGCCGAGCAGGATCAGCCGGGTGCCACTGGCGATCGCATCGACCAGCTTGGCCATCATCGGCAGATCGATCATCGACGCTTCGTCGACCACCACCACATCCACCGGCAGTGGATTATCAGCGTGGTGGCGGAAGCGCGGTGAATCGGGAATCACGCCGAGCAGGCGATGCAGGGTGGTGCCGGTACTGGGCAATGCCGCGCACAACGTCGCATCCACTCCTTGTTCCTGCAGCCGTTGCACGGCTACGCGAAGGCTCTCGGCCATGCGCTCGGCAGCGCGACCGGTCGGCGCGGCCAACGCCACCTCGGGCAGCGGCTGGCCGGCATGCCGGGCCTGCGCCGCCAGCAGCAGCAACAGGCGCGCGATGGTGGTGGTCTTGCCGGTGCCGGGGCCGCCGGTGACCAGTGCCAGCGGATGGCGCAGGGTCACGCCGGCGGCGCGTGCCTGGTGGTCCTCGCCGCCCAATGCCTGCGGGAACAGCTGCGCGAACAGCGGTGCCAGCGCGGCCATGTCCGGCGCCGGCAGCGGATGCCGGCCGATGCGCTGCAGCCCGGCCGCCAGCTGGCGCTCGTACTCGCGGTAGCGGCGCAGGTAGAGCAGGCCGTTTTCCAGCACCAGCGGCGCATCCTCGGCGATGGTGTCGGACTGCTCGGGTGTCGCCACCCACGGCGATGCACGCAGCTGTGCCAGCCAGTCGTGCGCGGCAGGCCACTCGGGCACGCCGTCCAGCAACCGCTGCGGCTGAGCCGGATCAAACCCGGCGTGGCCCTGGGACACCGCCAGCGAAGCCAGCGCCGCCGCCAGTGCCACACTGTCGGGCGTGTCGTCGCGCAGCCGCTGCAGGCTGGTCGCCAATGCGTGGTCGAGGGTACGCAGCAGGCCCTTCTGATGCAGTTCCTTCAGCAGGCTCATGCGCTGGCTCCACGGGCACGCGCGGCGAGCTGGGCCTGGGCCTGCTCGCCGCCGGCGAACAGCGCGTCGAGTGCATCCACCAGCGCGAACGGAAAACGATCCACGTACACGCCGTTGCCCGTGCCATCCAGGCCGCGGCAGAACAGGTAGCGGATGCCCCCCATGTCGCGCTCGTAATCGTAGGCCGCGCCCAGACGGAAGCGCAGCCAGCGATGCAGGGCCACGGTGTAGATCAGCGCCTGCAGGTCGTATTCGCTGTGGCGCATGGCAATGGCCAGCAGGTCCGGGCTGTAGCCGGGCAGGCGGTTGGACTTGTAGTCGAGCACGTACCAGCGCCCGTCGCGCACGTAGGTCAGGTCGATCATGCCGGTCATCAGCCCTTCCAGGCGGCGGCGCTGGCCGAAGCCGCGACGACCACTGGAAACGCCGTGCGCATGAAGGACCTGCAGCAGCGCCGGCACCGTGGTTGGTTCGATGGCGAAATGGAAGTCGATTTCGGCGCGGCGCTCGCCTTCCCCCAGGCTGTGCAGCGCGCCGCCTTCGGGCAGCGGCACGGTCAGGGTGTGGCCAACCAGCGGCACCAGCACCGCCACGCCGTCGTCCAGGTCGACGTCGGCATAGCCTTCGTCGTGCAGCGCCTTGCGCAGTACCTCGGCCTGCCCCGCGGGCGCTTCCAGGCCCGGCTGCCAGTCACCCCATGCGGCGAAGTCGACGTTCTCCATTGCCTCGTGCAGCACGTTGCCGAAGCGGCTGCCCATGAAACGCGAGTCGAGCGGCGCGCTGTCCTCGGCCACTGCGGCGGCTTCCGGCAGTGCCGGTTCCAGCGGCAGCTCCGGGCCGGTGGGTTCGTCTGCTGCCGGCGCCGGCAGCGCGGTGGCAGCGGCTTCGATGTCACTGCCCGCGCCGGCATCGGCGTGGGCCAGCTGGGTGAAGCTGTACACCCACCAGTCGTGCGGAACGCGCCGGGTCAGTGCACGCACCGCCGGAAGATCCCCTTCCACTTCGGCCGCCAGCTGCGGCAGCGCAGCCGGTACCTCACTGTCATCGATGCGCACATCGGCGAGCGCGCGCAGCGCCTGCAGGTCACCCAGCAGCGGCGCCAGCCGCGTCTTGCCCAGCCCGGCCAGATCACCCACGGCGATCCACAGCGCATGCTCGGCGCGGGTCAGTCCCACATACAGCAGGCGCGCATCCTCGGCGCGCTGCTCGCGTTCGCGCTGCGCGGTGGCCGCTTCCCAGGCCTCGTCCTTGTCCAGCTTCCAGTGCAACTGGCGCTGGCCGCCGACGTGCACGGTGCAGTGCGAGGCCGTGTTCGGTGCGCCGCCGTCGATGCCGACGAAGGGCAGGAACACCAGCGGATACTCCAGGCCCTTGCTCTTGTGCAGGGTGATGATCTGCACGCGGCGCGCATCCGATTCCAGGCGCAGCAGCTGCTGCTCGTCATCCTGGTCGGCGCTGGC
The DNA here is from genome assembly GCF_036624925.1 of Stenotrophomonas sp. A3_2. Taxonomy (NCBI): domain Bacteria; kingdom Pseudomonadati; phylum Pseudomonadota; class Gammaproteobacteria; order Lysobacterales; family Lysobacteraceae; genus Stenotrophomonas; species Stenotrophomonas sp. A3_2. The sequence continues at coordinate 22,705 of NZ_JAZKVY010000105.1, read as the reverse complement.
CATCTGCCCCTGCAACCAGTCCAGCAGCCCGTGCATGCCCAGCGCCTGCGCGGAGGCTTCCTGCAGCAGTTCACCCAGCTGCAGGTAATTGGTGAGGCGGCGCTCGCCATCGATCAGCGCCAGCAGACGCTCGCCCTGCGCGGCACAGACATCGGCGATCACCGCGAACGGCCCGCCGCGCTGCCAGCGCTCTCGCCAGTGCAGCAGCTGCGCCTGGAACCCGCGTTGCAGGTCGCCGTCGCGTTCCATCGCCGCAATCGCACTTGCGCGCTGGCCGAGCAGTACCGTGGCCAGCGCTGCGCGCAGGCGGCCCTCGTCGGCCGGTTGCAGCAGTGCCAGCAGCAGCGCACGCAGATCACGCGCTTCAGGCGTGGAAAACAGGCTCTGTTTGCCGGCTGCCACTGCCGGAATGCCGACCGCGGCCAGTGCGCGCTGCACCAGGGTGGCCTCGCGATGCGAGCGCACCAGCACCGCGATGTCACCGGGCTGCACCGGGCGCCCACGCAACACGGCATTGCCCGCACGCGCCTCGACCAGGATCTGGTGAATCGCGGCCACGCAGGCCTGGGTCGCCGCATCGCGCGAGGCATCGGCGCTCATCGCCTTGTCACCGCCACTGCGCAGCACGCGCAGGGTGAGCGCCGCAGCGGCATGGCCGTCGCGCTGGTAGTCCGCATCGCTGCGCACGCCACCGGGCCGCACCGGCTCGAACTGGATGTCGCGTTCGAGGAAGGCGTCTTCGCCAGCGTTGTCGTACAGCGCCTGCAGCGCGCGCAGCACAGCGGGTCGCGAGCGGAAGTTCTGGTCCAGTACCGGCGCCTGCTGCGCCACCTGCTTGGCCTTCAGGTAAGTGTGGATATCACCGCCGCGGAAGCCGTAGATCGCCTGCTTGGGGTCGCCGATCAGGAACAACGCCGGTGCCAGGCCCAGCTCGCGCACCTCCGGCGAATCGCCGAAGACGGTGTGGAAGATGCCCCACTGGCGATCGTCGGTGTCCTGGAACTCATCGACCAGCGCGATGCGGTACTGCGCGCGCAACTGCCTGACCAGCGTCAGTCGCTGCGGGCCTTCCAGGGCGAGCGCTACGCCATCGATCAGATCGTCGTAGGTCTGCACCCGGCGGACGCGCTTCAGTGCCTGCAGCCGCTGCGTGGCGTCGTCGCGAAGCGCGTGCAGGAAATTCAATGCGGTGGCACGCAACCAGGCATCGCGTTCGGCCAGCAGCACGACATAGCGCGCCAACGGTGCCTGCAATGGCGACGACGGCGTGCGCTCGGCGAATTTCTTGTTGGTCTTGGCGGCCAACGCCTCCGGCAGCAGCGCCGGCAGGCGTTCGCTGATCAGAAGCTCGCGCGGGTCGGCGCGCTCGGCCCAGGCCAGCAGCTGCCGGCCCAGCGGATGCAGCCAGCCCAGCTTGTAGGACACGCCGTTGAGCCACTTGTTGTCGACCGCATCGCAGAGGTCGATGAAGAACTGCTCGCCATGCTCGCGCAGCGCCTGCTGCAGTTCGGCGGCGGTGGCCTGCAATGCTGGGTGTGGATCGGCCAGCGCCACCGGCCGTGGCAACGGGTGCAGAGGCGGCGTAGCCAGCAACGCGCGCAGATCGGCCGCCAGCGCATCCGGGTTGGACCACAGCCAGGTCAGCGGCTCCAGCGTGGCCGGGTCGTTGGCATGCACGCGCCACAGATCGGCCGCGAGCTCCTCCAGCAGCTCACGGTCGCTGGCCAGCAGTTCCGGCGGATCAAAGGTGTGGCCGCTTTCCAGCGCATGCTCGCGCAGCACGCGGGTGCAGAAGCCGTGGATGGTGAAGATGGACGCCAGGTCGATCTCGTCTGCGGCCACCTGCAGGCGGCGTTTCAGTGCGGCGGCGCTCTCGGTGCCGCCCTGCAGATGGCGCTGCAGCACGTCGCGGGTCAATCGCACCTCCGGTGCTTCACCGTCGGCCGCTTCCAGGTCGACCTGGCGCGCGGCCAGCGCCAGGCGCTCGCGGATGCGCTTGCGCAGTTCCTGGGTGGCGGCATCGGTGAAGGTCACCGCCAGGATCTGGCCGATGCGCAGGCCCTGCTCCACCACCAGGCGGGTGAACAACGTGGCCAGGGTGAAGGTCTTGCCGGTGCCGGCGCTGGCTTCGATCAGCCGGATGCCCTCCAGCGGCAGCGCCAGATAGGGATCGCGGCTGAGGGATTCGATGCCGTCTTCGGCGATGGCGGTGTTCATGCGTTGCCCTCCTGGCGTGCTTCGGCGCCGAGAGCGCGGCCTTCGCGCACGGCGCTGAAGACCAGCTGGCTGTTGCGCAGCAGGTCAGCGTAGCCGGCATCGGTGGCGAACGGGTCGGCACCGCGCAGCAGCAGCTGCCACGCGTCACTTCTGGATTCCCCCCAGGTGCGGTCGCTGCCGTGCCACTGCTTCCAGCCTTCGCTGCGCTGCTTTTCTGCCGGCGCGTTGTACAGCGCCCAGCCGGTGTACGGGGCAAAGCGCAGCGGCTCGCGCAGGCCACGCTGGCGCAGCTGCAGCAGCGCACGCAGCGCCGCACGTGCAGCGGGAACGCTCAATGCCGGCAGCACGTGCGGACCGGGACCGGCATCGCCGCCGTCATGGAACTGCACAAGCGGCAGCGCATCGCCCGCCGCGTTCGCCAGCAGCCAGTCCAGGCCGTGGCGGATCACTGCATTGCCATTGAGTGTACCGGCACGCAGGCGCACCAGCCCTTCGGGATGCCGATCGGCCACGCGGCCATGCAGGCGCACGCCATCGATGTCCACTTCGTAGCGACGGCTTTCCAGTGGTTCGCCCTGCATCCAGCCCAGCAGCGCACTGGCATACGGGCGTGTCTTCAACTGCTCCACCTCGAACTGGCGCTCGCCCAATGGACCCGACGGCAGCAAGCCACGCGCGCGCAACCGCGGGTACAACGGCTCGGCATCGCCGCTGAGCGTGGCGCGTACCACCGCCGCCTGCACACTGCGCTTTTCCGGTCCGCGCGCGGACAGCACCAGCGGTTCCAGGTCATCCACCTCCTCCACCTCGTCGGCCAGGCGAAGCCCCAGCGACTGTGCGAGGAACTGCCCGGCCGGATCGCACAGGAAACGACGCAGGGTATCGAGTGCGACCTCGTCTTCCACCGCATCGTCGAGCGGCGGCGGCAACGGTGCATCGAACCACGGCTGCAGGCCACCGCGCTGGCCGGTCAGGCGACCGGCGGCCGGATGCCACTGGCGGCGATAGCTGAAGCGGCGTGGATCGCCATCACCGAACGCGGCTGGCGAGAACGGCTGCAAGGCGTGACGCACGGTGAAGTCGCGGACCGCAGCAGTCGGATCGAGGTGATATGCGGCGGCGGCATCGATCAGTTCGCTGACCAGTACCGACGGCTCACGCACGCTGCCATCGCGCGGATCGGCGCCGAGATAGCTGAGATAGAACACCTCCTGCGCGGCCGCGAACAGCTGCAGGAACAGGAAGCGGTCATCCTCGCGGGTGGAGCGGTCGCCCGGACGGCGGCGCGGCGTATCCAGCTCGGCGGTGAGCTGGTTGAGACCGGCGGCCGGGTCACGGCGGGGGAAATCGCCATCATTGAGACCGAGCACGCAGATCACCCGGAACGGCAGCAGCCGCATCGGCACCATTCGGCCGAAACTGATGCCACCGGTCAGCAGCGGTGCGCGCGTATCGGCCTCCCCCAATGCGCCGGCGAAGTGCGAACGCACCACCTCCGGCGGCACGCCGTCTTCGAAACCGGCCTTGGCGGCATCGTCGGCGAACTGGTTGAGCAGCTTGCGCAGGCGCTCCAGCGCGCGCTGGCTGTTGGGCGAGCTGGGCGCGGTGGGCAACAGTGCGTCCAGCAGCGACAGCAGGCGCTGCCGCCACTGCGCCGGGGTCAGCAGCTCGCCGAGGCGTCGCTGGTAGACCGCCAGCACGCGCAACAGGCGCAGCAGCCGGTCCAGCGCGTCCAGCGCGCCGCCTTCCAGTTCGATCCACGGCGCCACGCCGGCCACGTCGGCCTCGCTGCCGGTGGCATGGCCGAGTACCAGGCGATCCAGCGCGAACTGCCAGGTGTAGGCGTCGTCGGCCGGTGCCTGGTGCTGGTTGCGGTGTCTTGCGTCCAGGCCCCAGCGTGCGCCGGCCTGCTGCAGCCAGCCATGCAGGCGGTCGAAGTCCACCGCTTCCAGCCCGGCCGCTTCGGCCAGCGGGGCGCTGGCCAACAGGTCCAGCACTTCGTTCAGGCCAAAGCGCGAGACCGGCAGGCCCAGCAGATGCACGAACACATCGGCCAGCGGCTCGCCCGCCAGCGGGCTGCTGTCGGCCAGCGCATACGGAATGTGTTCCTCCTCGCCGCCGCGACCGCCGAACACCGCTTCCAGGTACGGCACATAGGGATCGATGTCCGGCGCCAGCACCGCGATCTCACGTGCCTGCAGCGGCGGGTCGAAGCGCGGGTCCTGCAGCAGGCTGCGCAGCTGGTCGTGCAGTACCTGCAACTCACGCAGGCGGGTGTGGCAGGCGTGTACCTGCAGGCTGGGGTCGTCGCTGCGCAGGCCGTCGCGCAGTTCACCCGAGGGCAGCGCGCGACGGTGGAACAGGTCACGCTGCAGGCGATGCAGCAGGCTGTCGGACAGGCCACCTTCGTCCAGGCTTGGCCCGGTGTCCTCCTCCGGATCGGAATAGGCGGCGATTTCGCCGGCCGGATGCACCACCTCGTAACTGCCCAGCACCGCCATGAAGTCGCGCCCGGCCGCACCCCACGCTTCCAGCAGCCGGTTCTCGCCGGCCGCTTCACCGAAGGGATCCGGTGCGCCACTGCGCAGGCGCTCGGCCAGCGTCTGCAGGTCGCCCCAGTACGACTGCACCGGGGTGGGCATGTAGAAGTGCAGCTCGCCCACCCGGGCCTGGGTGGCCATCACCCGCAGCACGTCAGGCGAGATGTTGAGCGTTGCGAACGCAGACATGCGCGGCGGCAGGCCTTGCGGCAGCGGCTGGCCGGCGCCTTCGAAGCGGTCCAGGTACTCCTGGATGCGGCGGGCGCGGTAGTCGCGGCCGCGGGTGATGGTGCGCCACAGGATCGCCTGCGGGTCGGCCGGATCGGCACCGGCTGCCCAGCGCAGCAGCCAGTCGCGGCGCCAGGCCTGGTACTTCTCGAACACCGAGGCCAGCTCGCCGGCCAGCGCCCAGGGTTTCAATGCGTCATCGCCGGCAAGATAGGACTGCAGCGCGCGCATCGGCGGCTGCGCCAGCAGCGCCGGGTCGCTCAGTGCCTGATACAGCTTCCAGTGCAGACCGGCCGCGTCCAGATCGTCCTGCTCGCCGCTGACGTTGGCCTTCAGCGCCCGCGCCACGAACTCGCCGGGGGTCAGGAACTCGAGGTTGGCGGCGACGCCGAATTCCGCGGCCAGTGTCGCCTGCAGCCAGCGCCGCATCGCCACCTGCGGGATCAGCACCACTTCCGGCGCCAGCAGCGGCTGGCCCTGCACCGGCACACGCACGTTGCGCGCCAGCAGCGCGGCCAGCACGTCCAGGGAATTGGAATGGTAGAGGCGGAAATCGCTGCCCGGGTCACTCATCATGCACAGTGTGCAGGACGGCAGGCAGTATTCAATGGTCAGCCCATCGCCGGTACGGATTGTTCCGGGCTGCCGGGCGATTGTCCCGGCCTGCGCGAGGCCTTGCCGTGCAACAATACTGGACCGTCCAGTCTGCTTATGTTCAGCCGACGGGCCCGATCCTTCGATGTCTAAAAAACGTTAATGGTGCCCATGTCGGCTTCCACCTCCAGTCTGGTGCAGTTATCCAACGTCCGCATCGACCGGAGCGGACGCACGATCCTGCGCGACGTGTCGCTGCAGGTGCCCAAGGGCAGCATCACCGCGGTGCTCGGTCCGTCCGGCAGCGGCAAGTCGACCCTGCTGGCGGCGCTGACCGGCGAACTGCGCCCGGTCGCCGGCGAGGTCACCCTGTTCGGCAAGCCGATCCCGCATGACAGCGGCGCGCTGCTGGAAATGCGCAAGAGCGTGGGCGTGCTGTTGCAGGGCAACGGCCTGCTGACCGACCTCACCGTGGCCGAGAACGTCGCCCTGCCGCTGCGTACGCACACCCGCCTGCCGACCGCCGTGCTGCGCCGGCTGGTGCAGATGAAGCTGCATGCGGTGGGCCTGCTGGCCGCCGCCGATGCCTGGCCGCGCGAGCTGTCCGGTGGCATGGCGCGCCGTGTGGCGCTGGCCCGTGCACTGGCGCTGGACCCGCCGCTGATGATCTACGACGAGCCGCTGACTGGGCTGGACCCGATCGCCTCGGGGGTGATCATGAGCCTGATCCAGCGCCTCAACCACAGCCTGGGCCTGACCAGCATCATCGTCAGCCACCACGTGCACGAGACCCTGCCGATCTGCGACCAGGTGATCGCGATCGCCAATGGCGGCATCGTGTTCCAGGGCACGCCCGAGGCACTGCAGTCCAGCCAGGACCCGCTGCTGCGGCAGTTCCTGCACGGCCAGCCCGATGGCCCGATTCCGTTCGATGCCGCGCCACGTGCGAGGGTTGCCTGATGCCGTTCGTCCAAGCCACCCGCTCACTGGGTCGCGCCGGCCTGTTCTCGCTGACCGTGCTGCGTGGTTCGCTGCCAACCCGTGATTTCCTGGCCGAGCTGACCCGCGAGATCTACAAGATCGGCGCACGCTCGCTGCCGATCATCGCCGTCGGTGGTGCCTTCGTCGGCCTGGTGCTGACCCTGCAGGGCTACCGCACGCTGACCACCTTCGGTGCGGCCGACGCGCTGTCGACCCTGCTCGGCCTGTCGCTGTACCGGGAACTGGCGCCGGTGCTGACCGCGCTGTTGTTCATCGGCCGCGCCGGCAGCTCGATCGCCGCCGAACTGGGCCTGATGCGCGCCACCGACCAGATCAAGGCACTGGAGCTGATGGCGATCGACCCGGTGGCCAAGGCCGTCGCGCCGCGCTTCTGGGCGGCGGTGCTGACCGTGCCGCTGCTGACCGGCATCTTCTGCTCGCTGGCGATCAGCGCCAGCTACTTCGAAGCGGTGCATGTGCTGGGCCTGGACAATGGCGTGTTCTGGTCGGCACTGCGCAACAGCGTCGATTTCTGGGACGACTTCGGCGTGGCGATGCTGAAGTCGGCGATCTTCGGCGGCACTGCCGCGCTGGTGGCCGCCTATGTTGGTTTCCACGCCGAGCCGACCATTGAAGGCACTTCGGTGGCGACCACCCGTGCGGTGGTCAACGCCTCGCTGCTGGTGCTGATGTTCAACTTCGTGCTGTCGGCAATGTTGTTCACCTAACCCCTCCACCGGCGGTGCGCAGGCGCGCGCGGCCACCACGACTCGATCAGGTAATCCACATGGCCATCCGCGGTCCCAGACTTGAATTCTCTGTCGGCGCCTTCCTGCTGCTGGCTCTGGCCTCGTTGCTGGTGCTGGCCGTGGCCTCGACCAACCAGCGCTGGAGCTGGGGCAGTGAGGGCTATGACCTGAAGGCGCGCTTCTCCCAGGTCGGCCAGCTGCGCAAGCAGGCGCCGGTGAAGATCGGCGGCGTGACCGTCGGCCAGGTCGCTTCGATCGACCTGGACCCGGTGAAGTTCGAATCCATCGTGACGCTGCGCATGGACAGCAAGGTCAAGGACCTGCCGGCGGACACCTCGGCCGGCATCTTCACCAGTGGTTTGCTCGGCGAGAGCTATATCGGTCTGCAGCCGGGCGGTGACCCGGACGTGCTGAAGGCCGGCGACGAGATCGTCTTCACCCAGCCGGCCGTGGACCTGATCCAGCTGGTCGGCAAGTACATGTTCAGTGGCGGCGCCGGTGGCGGCACTGCTCAGAAGCCCAACGATGGCGCGCAGGCGCCTGCAACGGAACCGCAACCATGAAAATGAAACTGATCCCGGCCCTGCTCGCCTCGGCGCTGCTGGCAGCCACCCCGTTCCTGGCCCAGGCCCAGGCCGCCGCACCTGCCGCTGCCGCAACGCAGAGCCAGGCCGGCAAGGTGGTGATCGATGCCAGCAGCCGCATCCTGTCCACGCTGCAGCAGCGCAAGAGCGAGTTCACCAGCAACCCGGCCAGCCTGCGCAGCTACATCGACAGCGAACTGACCCGCACCTTCGACCGCGACTACGCCGCGCGTCTGGTGCTGGGCCCGCACGCCCGCGGTGCTTCCGACGCCGACATCAAGCTGTTCGCCGATGCGATGGCCGACAGCCTGATGCAGCGCTACGGCTCGACCTTGCTCAACATCCAGGGCAAGCCAAGCTTCCGCCTGAAGGGTGAAAGCCCGCTGCCGGGCAATCGTGGCGTGCGTGTCAGCACCGAACTGGTGCGCGCCGGCAACGAGCCGACTCCGGTCGAGTACTGGATGCGCAACGTGAACGGCCAGTGGAAGATCTTCGACGTCAACATTGAAGGCATTTCCTACGTGCAGACCTTCCGCAACCAGTTCGATACCCCGCTGCGCCAGAAGGGCATCAAGCAGGTGGCCAGCGAACTGCACAGCGGCAGCATGCAGGCCGGGCCCGCGGGCAATGGCAAGTAACGCACTGGCACTGCTGGAAGGCGACACCCTGCGCCTGCGCGGGGTGCTCGACCGTGCCGCGGTGATCGCGCTGTGGCCGCAGCTGCAGGCCCTGCCGGCAAAGCTGTCACGGCTGGAGCTGGGCGAGGTGGACCGCGTGGACAGCGCCGGCCTGGCGCTGCTGGCCGAGCTGGCGGCACGCGCGCGCAGGAGCGGTCACCCACTGGTCGTCTCCGGCGCGCCGGCCGGCTACAACGAGCTGAGCGCAGCCTACCGGCTGTCGCCCGATCTGGATTTCAACGCTACTTCTGCTGCGAGCTGACATGAACGTCGTACGCACTCTCCCCTTGATCGTCCTGGCCGCCGCGCTGACCGCCTGCGCCGGCAAGCCCGCACGCAGCGATGCACCGGCAGCCAGTACCGTGGTCCCGGCCAGCACCGTCGCCGAGGCCTCCGCCCCCACCGCCGATACCGCTACGATTGATGCCGCGCCGGCCGCAGCCGTGGTTGCCGCCCCTGCACCGGCCACGCCACCCTCCGTACCGGCCCGCGGCGCCGACACCGATGCGGCCAGGGCCGCAGCGGCGACCGCCCCCGGTGGTGATGACGACTTCGATGCCCTCTATGGCGGCAGCGGCAACACCGGCAGTGCGGCAGCCTACGACCCATGGGAACCGTTCAACCGCAAGGTGCACAAGTTCAACAACGCGGTCGACCGCGGCATTGCCCGTCCGCTGGCCACGGCCTACACCCACGTAGTGCCGCGCTTCGCCCGCACCGGCGTCAGCAACTTCTTCAGCAACCTGCGGGCACCGGTGACCATCACCAACCAGCTGCTGCAGGGCCGCGGTGCCGATGCCTGGGACAGCCTCGGCCGCTTTCTGATGAACAGCACGCTGGGCATCGGTGGCCTGTTCGATCCGGCCAGCAAGGCGATGGTGCCGCGCCGCAATGAAGACTTCGGCCAGACCCTGGGTGCGTGGGGCTGGCGGCGTTCGCGCTACGTGGAACTGCCGTTCTTCGGCCCGCGCACCGTACGCGATGTATTCGGCCTGGCCGGTGACATTCCGCTGTCGCCGATCCGCCGCATCGAGGAGGACAAGGTCCGCATCGGCCTGCAGGGCCTGCAGCTGGTGGATACCCGCGCGCAGCTGCTGGCGGTCGACGACCTGCGTGACACCGCCGTAGACGAGTACTCGCTGGTACGCGATGCGTGGATGCAGCGCCGCAACTACCAGATCGAGAACGATCTGCGCAGCAAGCGCGACCGTGGCCACGACGATGCCAATTCTCCGATCCCGGTCGATGCCATGCCGATGCCGAACTGGAGCAACTGATCGCTGCAGCCCGTGCATGAAAAAACCCCGCCTCGGCGGGGTTTTTCTTTCCGGCAGATGCCAACCTCGGTTGGCACGCTTTCCTCAAGCCGCCAGCGCGGCCTCGATGGCGTCGCGCAGGCGCGCGTCATCGGCAGCCACGTCCGGGGCGAAGCGGGCGATGACCTCGCCGTCGCGGCCAACCAGGAACTTCTCGAAGTTCCACAGCACTGCCGGCGCTGCGTGGATCGGAATCTCCTTGCTCGCCAGGCGCTCACGCAGCGGACCCTCGCCGATCGACTGCGGCTGGGCGGCGGTCAGCTGCTGATACAGCGGGTGGGTGTCGTCACCGGCCACGCTGATCTTGGAGAACATCGGGAAGCTGACGTCGTAGGTAAGCTGACAGAACTGCTGGATTTCCGCCTCGCTGCCCGGCTCCTGGCCGAGGAAGTTGTTGGCGGGGAAGCCCAGCACTTCCAGGCCCTGCGCGTGCTTTTCCGAATACAGCGCCTGCAGGCCTTCGTACTGCGGGGTCAGGCCGCACTTGGAGGCGACGTTGACCAGCAGCAGCACCTTGCCCTGGTAGTCGGCAAGCGAGGACGGCTGGCCGTCGATGGTGGTGAGGGAAATGTCCTGGATCGGGGTGCTCACGTGGGGCTCCGGCAACAGCGGGAAATGGCCCACCAGCATAGCGCTGTGCACGCGGTTGTAGAGCCGAGCCTACGCTCGGCTGCTGTGGCATCAGCCGAGCGTGGGCTCGGCTCTACAGGCAGGATTCAATCCACACAGATCGTGCCCTGCGCCTTGCCGTCATCAATGCGCTGGCGGCAACCGAAGTTCTGGCGCACGTCGCGCTGGCAGGTACCGGTGACGGCACTGCCGGCGGCCACGTCGCCCGTGGCCAGGCACTGGCCGCTGCAGTCGCTCTTGCGGCTGCAGGCCTTGCCGGCGTCGGCATAGGGAATCACGCACTGCTCGCGCTGCAGCCGGCCGAGCCGCTGCAGGGTGCCACCGGCGGCCTGGCAGTCCACGTCGCGCGCTTCGCGGTACGCCTCGTCCGCTTCGGGGGTGCTGGAGGCGGCCTGCGTGGTCGTGTCCACGGTCGTTGGCGTGCTGCTGCAGGCGGCGAGCAGCGCGGTCAGGACAAGGCTGGTGAAGCGGGGCAGGCGCATGGCGGTACCTGGTCGAAGCGGACAGGCCGCCAGCATACCCATCGGCGATGCAGGCGGCGTGTCAGTGTGGCTCAGGCCTCGTCGCCCTCGCCGTCACTGCCTTCCTCCTCGGCCACCGCATCACCCTCGGCCAGGTCGCCGAGCAGCGACTGCGCCTGTTCGGACGCCAGCGACTCCACGCCACGCAGGCGGCGTTCGATGGTACGGGTCTTGCGGCTGGCCTCCCCGATGCTGCGGCCAACGGTAGTGATCTGCTTCTCGGCCTTTTCCAGGATGCCGGCGAACTTCCCGAACTCGCTCTTGACCGCACCCAGCAGGCCCCACACTTCGCTGGATCGCTTTTCAATGGCCAGGGTGCGGAAGCCCATCTGCAGGCTGTTGAGCAACGCGGTGACCGTGGTCGGTCCGGCCACCACCACACGGTGCTCGCGCTGCAGCAGGTCGACCAGGCCCGGGCGCCGGATCACCTCGGCATACAGGCCTTCGGTGGGCAGGAACATCACCGCGAAGTCCGTGGTGTGCGGTGGCACGATGTACTTGTCGCAGATCGACTTGGCCTGCACACGCACCGCGCGCTCCAGCTGGATGCCCTGCAGGCGCACGCCCTCGGCATCGCCCTGTTCCTGTGCGTCCAGCAGGCGCTCGTAATCCTCGCGCGGGAACTTGGAGTCGATCGGCAGCCACACCGGCGTGTCGTCGCTGCTGCGGCCCGGCAGGCGCACGGCGATATCGACCATCTCGCCACTATCCGGGCGCACCCTCACCGCACGCGCGTACTGCTCCTGGGTGAGTGTCTGCTCGAGGATGTTCTCCAGCTGCACTTCGCCCCAGCTGCCGCGGTTCTTGACGTTGGTCAGCACGCGCTTGAGGTCGCCCACGCCGGTGGCCAGCTGCTGCATCTCGCCGAGGCCACGCTGCACCTGTTCCAGGCGCTCGGAGACCAGCTTGAAGGAGTTGCCCAGCCGCGTTTCCAGCGTCGACTGCAGCTTCTCGTCCACGGTGTGGCGCATCTGCTCCAGCTTCTGGGCGTTGTCGTTCTGCAGCGCGCGCAGCTGTTCCTCCAGCGTGGCACGCATCTCGGCGATGCGCTGCTCGTTGCGCTGGGTCAGTTCCTGCAGGCGCAGGCCCAGACTGTCGGTCAGGCGCTGCTGCGACTGCGCGCCCTCCTCGCGGCCCTTGCGTGCATCGTCCACCAGGGTCTGGCGCAGCGCCCCGAGCTGGGTATCGGTACGCGCAGTGAGCTCCTGCAGCTGCTGGCCAAACGCATGGATGCGTGCCTCCTGCTGCTGGCCGAAGGTCTCCAGCTGGCCGCGCAGTTCCTGCAGCCGCTGCCCCATCAACGCTGCGCCGCGCTGCTGGCTGTCGGCCACTTCAGCGCGGGCTTTGCGGGCATCTTCACCCAGCGCTTCGCGCAGCAGGTCCAGGCGCTGGTCGGTGCGGGTGGACAGATCGGTCAGCGCGCGGGCGAAGCCATCGAGCTGTTCGCGCAGTTCGCTGCGCCCGGCGCGGGCCTCCTCGCGCACGGCCTGTTCCAGGCGGTCATGCGGCGGACGGCGCAGCAGGGCGACCAGTTGCAGGATGAGCACGGCCAATAGAAGGCCGGCAATGAGCAGGTATTCGGTTTGCATGGGGCAAGTGTAGGCTGGCCGAGTCTCAGCTGCTGCGTCAGGACCATGCTCGCTCTGTACGGAAAGCCCACCTCCATCAATGTGCGCAAGGTGCTATGGCTGTGCGCCGGTCTGGACTTGCCCCTGCACCACGAACCGGCCCCCCCGCCGGACCTGCTGGCCACGCTGAACCCCAACCGGCAGGTGCCGGTGCTGCGCGATGGCGACTTCGTACTGTGGGAATCCAACAGCATCTGCCGCTACCTTGCCGCGCGCGCCGGACGCGAGGATCTGCTGCCACGTGCGGCGCAGGCCCGTGCGCGGGTGGAGCAGTGGATGGACTGGCAGGCCAGCGATCTCAACAGTGCCTGGCGCCACGTGTTCATGGCGCGCGTGCGCCAGCATCCGGACTATCCGGACGATGCCCGCGCCGAGGCCAGCCTGGCGCAGTGGAACCGGCTGATGGGTGTGCTTGAAGCCCAGCTGGCCGCCACCGATGCCTATGTGGCGGGCAGCACCTTCACCCTTGCAGATATCGTGCTGGGGCTGTCGACCCAACGCTGGCGCAGCACGCCGGGCAGCAAGCCCGCGCTGCCCCACCTCGTCGCATGGTTCGAGCGCCTGCGAGAGCAGCCCGGTTTCGCCGAACACGTCGACAACGGCGTGGCGTGAGCGGTGGCTCCCGCAGCTGTTGGTAGGTGTCGACACTGGTCGACACGGCTGATCCACGCCATGTGTGGATGAAGCTCCGTAGAGCCGAGCCTATGCTCGGCTGACGCCCACGCGCGAACGGCAGCCGGGCGTGGGCTCGGCTCTACAGGAGCCTTACCAGCCTTCCAGCACGATCTTGCCCTTGGCGCGATGGCTCTCCAGCAGCGCATGGGCACGGCGCAGGTTGGCCGCGTCGATGCGCCCGAAGTGCTCGCCCAGCGTGGTCTGCAGCACGCCGGCATCGATCAGCTCGGCCACCCGGTTCAACAGGTCGTGCTGGCGCTGCATGTCCGCCGTCCGGTACAGCGGGCGGGTGAACATCGATTCCCAGTGCAGTGACAACGCCTTGCGCTTGAGCGCCATCACATCCACCTGGCCCGGGTCATCGATCAGGCCGAACTGCCCTTGCGGCGCCAGCAGCTCCACGATCTGCGCGTAGTGCTGGTCGGAATGGGTCAGGCTGGCCACGTGCTGCACCTCGCTGATGCCCAGCCGCGCCAGGCCCTCGGCCAGTGGCAGGCGGTGGTCGATCACATGGTGGGCGCCCATCGCATACACCCAGTCCTGGGTCTCCGGGCGCGAGGCGGTGCCGATCACGGTCAGCCTGGTGAGCTTCCGCGCCAACTGCACCAGGATCGAGCCGACACCACCGGCAGCGCCGATCACCAGCAGGGTCTGGCCTTCGCCCCCGTTCTCGGGAATGCGCAGGCGGTCGAACAGCAGCTCCCAGGCGGTGATCGCGGTCAGCGGCAGTGCGGCGGCAGCGGCGTCATCGAGGCTGGCCGGCTTGCGGCCGACGCTGCGTTCGTCCACCAACTGGTACTGGGCATTGCTGCCCGGGCGATCGATGACGCCAGCGTAGTAGACCGCATCGCCGGGCTGGAACAGGGTCACCTCGCTGCCCACCGCATCGACGATGCCGACCGCATCCCAACCCAGCACGCGCGGGCCGTCGGTGGCCACGCCGCGGCGGACCTTGGTGTCGACGGGGTTCACCGCCACTGCGCGCACCGCCACGCGCAGGTCGCGCGGGCCGGGCTGCGGCAACTCCAGTTCGAGGTCGATCAGGGCCTGGGGATCATCGATCGGCAGGCCGGCTTGGGTGTAGGCAATGGCGCGCATGGCAGCGGTCCAGTGGGGGAGGAGGCGACAGGTTGCGCCGCACGCGGTCTCGCAGAAAGGCGCAGAATCGGGCAGCACTTTCACTCTGGCGATGAAGATGATCCGCTTCGACGATCTGCAGCTGTTCGTCCGCACTGCTGCGCTGGGCAGCTTTTCGCAAGCGGCCCGCGAGGCCGACCTGCTGCCGGGGCAGGTCGCCGCGGCAGTGGCGCGGCTGGAACGCGAGCTGGACCTGCGCCTGTTCGTGCGCACCACCCGCAGCCTGCGCCTGACCGGCGAGGGCGCGCTGTACCTGCCCTACGCACAGGACGTGCTGGCCACCCTGCGCGAGGGCCAGGCGCGCGTGCAGGCCGAGGACGCCGAACTGCACGGCACCCTGCAGCTGTCGGCGCCGTCGGACCTGGGCCGCAACCTGCTGCTGCCCTGGCTGAGCGCGTTCCGCGCGGCCCATCCCCGGCTGCGCCTGCACCTGCGCCTGTCCGATGAAGTGGCCGATGTGTTCCGCGACCCGGTCGACGTGGCCATCCGCATCGGCCACTTCGACGACGCCAACTACGTCGCCCTGCCCCTGCTGGAAGGCAATCGGCGCGTACTGGCGGCCTCGCCCGATTACCTGCAGCGACAAGGCACGCCGGTGCGCCTGGACGAACTGCGTGAGCACGATTGCCTGGTCTACCAGCTCAGCGGTCGTGCCTACGATCGCTGGTCTTTCGACGTCGATGGGCGTCGTACCGTGGTTGCCGTGCGCGGCCCCCTGGTCTGCGACGACGCCGATGTTGTAAGGCGCTGGGCCGTGGCCGGCGAAGGCATCACCTACAAGTCCTGGCTGGACCTGCGCGAGGACGTGCTGGCCGGGCGCCTGCAGCTGCTGCTGGGCGGTGTCGGCAGCGACATCCCGTTGCAGCTGGTGTGCCCGCACCGCAAGCAGTTCTCACCCGCGGTGCGGCAGCTGCACGCGCAGCTGCGCCAGCACCTGCAACCGCTGCTGTCTGGCATGCCGGTTGGCCCCACCGGCCCCCTGTCCTCCGCCGTGGTGCTGGCCGACAATGGCGGCCCCGCGTAAGAGAGAACACCGCCATGCCGTGGATGGGCATCCAGGACCTGTGGACGTTTCTGGTCGCCGTGCTGGTGTTTCTCGCCCTGCCCGGCCCCGGCACCTTCACCCTGCTGACCGCCACCGGCCGTGGCGGCGTGCGTGGCGGCTACACCGCATTGGCCGGCCTGCTGGTCGGCGACCAGATCCTGATGTGGCTGGCGCTGGCCGGCGTGGCCGCACTGCTCAAGGCCAACCCGCTGGTGTTCCACGCCGTGCAGTACCTGGGTGCGGCCTACCTGGTGTGGGTGGGCATCAGCCTGCTGCGCACGCCCAAGCACGAGGGCGGTGATGCTGGTCCGATCCGCATGCAGCCGGGCCGCTACTTCCAGCAGGCGATCCTGGTCAGCCTGCTCAACCCGAAGGCGATCCTGTTCTACATGGCCTTCCTGCCGCTGTTCATCGATCCGAAGGCGCACCAGGGCATCGCGACCTTCGCGGCCCTGGCCGGCATCATCCTGGTGGTCAGCATCGCCTACTGCTCGATGCTGATCGGCGTGGGCAACCTGGCCCGCCGCCGGTTGATCCAGCACCCGCGGATCAGCGATGCGCTGCGCCGCGTGGCCGGCCTGTTCCTGGTGGGGTTCGGCATCCGGCTGGGGTTGAACGGATGAACGGGCGGCTGCCGCTGCTCGGCCTGGCCCTGCTGTTCGCCGGCACCGCCTCTGGCGCCCCGGCCTGCTTTATGCCGATTCCGGCAGTCTGGTCGCGGTGCAGCGCGCGCGCCGGCAATCATGACCCCCGTCAGTGGTAATGCTGCGCTGCGTTCGGTCACACTCGGGAACTTGTCGTTCTAAGTCACCCCTTCCGAGGCCTGCATGTCCCTGTTCCGGCGCAAGTCCCTAGATTCCGTCACCGTCCACGAAGCCGGCAGGCGCCTGATCCCGACGCTCAGCTGGCCGCACCTGATCGCGCTGGGCATCGGCGCCATCGTCGGTACCGGCATCTACACGCTGATCGGCGTCGGTGCCAACCTGGCTGGCCCGGCCGTGCTGATCTCCTTCGCCATCGCCGGTGCGGTCTGTGCCTGCGCGGCGCTGTCCTACGCCGAGCTGTCGACGATGATGCCCGCCGCCGGCAGTGCCTACACCTACAGCTACAGTGCGCTGGGCGAGGTGTTCGCCTGGGTGGTGGGCTGGAGCCTGATCCTGGAGTACTCGCTGGTGGTGAGTACGGTGGCGGTGGGCTGGTCCGGCTACTTCGTCGGCTTCCTCGAATGGGTCCACACCCAGTTCGGCTGGAACGTGCACCTGCCGGCCTGGCTGGCGGCCGGCCCGCACGTGGAAGGCGGCATGATCAACCTGCCGGCGATCATCATCACCTGGCTGGTGGCCGGCATGCTGATGGCCGGCACCAAGGAAAGCGCCACACTCAACGCCATCCTGGTGGTGTTCAAGCTGATCGCGCTGGCCATCTTCGTGGCCGTGGCCCTGCCCGCGTTCGACAGCGCCAACCTGCAGCCGTTCATGCCGTACGGCTTCGCCAAGTCGATGGGCCCCGACGGCGTCGAGCACGGCGTGATGGCGGCAGCGGCGATCATCTTCTTCGCCTTCTACGGCTTCGATGCGATCTCCACCGCCGCCGAGGAAACCAAGAACCCGGGCCGCGACCTGTCGATCGGCATCATCGGTTCGATGATCGGCTGCACCATCGTCTACGTGCTGGTGGCGCTGGCCGCCGTGGGTGCGATGAGCTACGCGGTGTTCGGCCACAGCGCCGAGCCGCTGGCGCTGATCATGCGCCAGCTGGGCCATCCGACCGCGGCGATGGTGATCGGCGTGATCGCGATCATCGCCCTGCCGACCGTGCTGTTGGCATTCCTGTACGGCCAGAGCCGCATCTTCTTCGTGATGAGCCGCGACGGCCTGCTGCCGCGTCGCCTGTCCAAGGTGAACGCACGTACCGGCACGCCGGTGGCAACCACGCTGTTCACTGCGGTCGTGGTTTCCGCGCTGGCCGGCGTGGCGCGCCTGGACGAGATTGCCGCACTGGCCAACGCCGGTACCCTGGCCGCGTTCACTGCGGTAGGCATCTGCCTGGTGGTGCTGCGGCTGCGCGAGCCGGACCGCGCGCGCACGTTCCGCACGCCGCTGGCCTTCGTGGTTGGCCCGCTGGCCGCGCTGGGTTGCATCTACCTGTTCATCAGCCTGCCGCACACCACCCAGCTGTACTTCCTGTTGTGGAACGTGGCCGGCCTGGTGCTGTACCTGCTGTACAGCCGACGCCATGCGCTGATCGCGAAATAGACCGATCACCGGTAGTGCCGGCCGCTGGCCGGCACCACCGCAGGGCGTTTCAACCGCCCTGCTTTGCGGCGTAGTCCTGCGCCTGGCGCATCACCCGCAGCAGGTTGCCGCCCCAGATGCCGGCGATCTGCTTCTCGGTATAGCCCTTGCGCAGCAGCCACGCGGTGATCTTCGGCAGCTGGCTGACATCGGGCAGGTCACTCAGTCCGCCACCACCATCCCAGTCCAGGCCGATGCCCGCGTGCTCAGGGCCGACCACCGTGAGGATGTGGTCGAAGTGGGCGAAGAAGTCGTCCAGGCTGGCGTGCCGCACCGGGTGCTCGTGGTCCAGTGCCTGTTCGGCCTTCAGCAGGGCAACGCCTTGTTCGATGCCCATGCCTTCCCAGCCGCCCAGCTGCTTGCTCAGCGCTTCCTCGGCCTGTTTGCGCTCGGGCGTCTTCGCGGTGTCGATCAGGTAGCCGCCATAGGCGTTCACCTGGATCACGCCGCCGGCTTTGGCCAGCTTGCGCAGGCGCGCGTCGTCGAGATTGCGCGGGTGGTCGTAGACCGCCTTGGCCGAGCTGTGCGACAGCACGAATGGTACCGGCATCATTGCCAGCAGATCGTCGAACACCGCATCCGATGCATGTGACTGGTCGATCACGATGCCCAGCTTCACCGCCTGCCGCACCAGCTCCTTGCCGGCCGGGCTAAGTCCTTTCCATTCCGCACCCTTGGGATCGGTGGCCGAATCGGCGAACTCGTTGTTGGCAAAGTGCACGGTGCTGAGCAGGCGCAGGCCGGCGCGGTGGTAGAACGAGAGCAGGCTGGGATCGGCCACCAGCGGGCTGGCGTTTTCCATGCTGATGTAGACCACACGCTTGCCGGCCGCCTTGATCCGCGCCGCGTCATCGGCGGTCAGTGCCAGCGCGAACCGCTCGGGGTTGGCGGCCAGCATCTCGCGTATTTCCAGCAACCGCTGCAACCCGTGGTCACGTTCGGCCAGGTGAGCGGCGGGGCTGCGGTCGCCCTGGTCGGTGTAGATCGCCCAGAACCCGCCGTCCAGCGCGCCTTCGACCATGCGCGGGTAGTCCACCTGCGAGAGTGCGTTGCGGTCGTGGCGCTGTTCGATGTCGAAGCCGGTGCGGCCGAAATTGGCCGGCGTATCCAGATGGCTGTCGAGCGTGACCAGGCGCTGCTGCAGGGCCTTGGCGCGGGCCAGCTCCTGCGTGCTGAACTCGATGGCGTGGGCGGACAGTGGCGCGCACAGCGCCACGGCAAGCACGAAGGACAGGTGGCGCAACGATGGCATGGGCTCTCACCGGTGTTGGGAAGAGCCCGACCATAGCGCTGTGGCCCGCCGTTTTGTAGCGCCGGGCATGGGCTCGGCTGCCAGACAGATCAGCCGAGCGTGGGCTCGGCTCTACAGAGATCGGCAGTCACGCGGTCAATCCACCACGCGGCAGAACACGGCCTTGAGGTAACGCGATTCCTGCACGTGGGCCATGAACGGATGGTCCGGGCCGGCGCCGGCGACCTTCAGGATCTGGATCGTGCGGCCGGAGAAATAGGCCGCGCGGCGCAGCATGTCGAGGAACTGGTCCTCGGCCACCAGGCCGGTGCAGGAAAACGTGGCGAACAGGCCGCCCGGCTTCACCACGCCAAGCGCCAGCTTGTTCATGTCCAGGTACTTCTTCAGTGCGGTGATGACCTGGTCGCGGTCGCGGGTCATCTTCGCCGGGTCCAGGATCACCACGTCGTACTGCTCACCGCGGTTGGCGGCGTCGCGCAGCCACGGGAAGATATCGGACTGGATGAACTTCGGGCGCACGTTGTTCAGGCGCGAATTGCCCTTGGCGATCTGGATGACGTCCTCATCAATGTCGATGCCGACCACTTCCGAGGCGCCACGCGCTGCTGCGTACACGGCGAAGCCACCGGTGTTGCAGCACAGGTCCAGAACGCTCTTGCCTTCCACCTGCTGGCTCAGCCACTCGCGGTTCTCGCGCTGGTCGGCGAAGAAGCCGGTCTTGTGTGCACCGGCCGGGTCGGCGCGGAACTTGATGCCGTACTCGGTGATCACCGCCGCTTCGGTGGTGGTGTTGCCGTGGAAGTCGAAGCTCTCCTGCTTCTGCACGTGTTCGTCGGCGAAGCTGTGGAAACGGCAGCCCGGGAACTGCTCGCGCAGGGCGTCGTAGATCCATTCGCGGTGGCGGAACATGCCGGCGGCGAAGAACTCGACCACCACCAGGTCGCCGTAGCGATCCACCACCAGGCCGGACAGGCCGTCGCCTTCGCTGTGCACCACGCGCCAGGCGTCGGAGACCGCGTCGAGCTTCAGCACCTCACGGCGCAGCGACACCGCCTGGGCGATCTTGCGCGAGAACCAGCCGGCATCGACCGGCACGTTCTGGTCGGTCTCAAGGATGCGCACGGCAATGCGCGAGTGCCCGTTGTAGAACCCGCGGCCAATGAACTCGCCATCGATGCCGACCACGTCGACGATGGAACCGGGCTTGGGCCGGACGGTCGGCTTCTCGACCAGTTTCTGGAAGATCCACGGGTGGCTGGAACGCCACGCATTCTTGAGGCGGACAATCGGAAGGGGGGTATTCATCCGGTCATTGTAGCCGGGGGGCACCGGGGGCCGGAAATCCAGGGCCCGGCGCGGCATTTGACGGCGGCCCGGCCAGGCCGCAGAATCGGCAGCAGAAGGGGAGTAGCTCCCAGACGTTGTCGCCGTCATTTCGAGCCCGCAGGCTCCGGTGCAACGGCAGTTCCAGCCGACTGGAACTGCGAGCGAGACCTTCGCCGTACTGGCGAAGCTCTGTCCCTGGATCCCCCTCCCGATCCTCCGTTGCAGATCCTCGCCGTCCGGCCTGGCATTCATCTTTCCAACGGACATTCCCAATGCAGACGATCGGTAACGTGTGGTTGTGGGGCGGCTTCGCAGCGGTGGTGGTCATCGCCCTGCTGGTCGACCTCGTGTTGATGCGCCATGGTGGACCGCACAAGGTCACCTTCAAGGAGGCCCTGTGGTGGTCCATCGGCTGGGTCGCGCTGGCCCTGCTGTTCAATGCCGGCCTCTGGTACTACCTGAATGAGACCGCCGGCCAGGTGGTAGCGAACAAGGTCGGCCTCGAATTCCTGACCGGCTACCTGGTCGAGAAGGCGCTGGCGGTCGACAACATCTTCGTGTTCCTGATGATCATGAGCTACTTCGCGGTGCCGGATGAGCAGCGCCAGAAGGTGCTGATCATCGGCATCCTGGGTGCGATCGTGCTGCGTACGATCATGATCTTCGCCGGCAGCGTGCTGATCAGCCAGTTCCATTGGCTGCTCTACGTATTCGGTGCTTTCCTGCTCTTCACCGGTTGGAAGATGTGGTTTGCCGCCGGCCAGGAGCCGGACCTGGAGACCAACCCGGCCCTGCGCTGGATGCGCAAGCACCTGCGCCTGCTGCCCGACTACGCCGGCAACGCGCTGAGCGTGAAGCGCGACGGCGTGCGCTGGTTCACCCCGCTGTTCGCGGTGCTGATCCTGATCGCGGTCACCGACGTGATCTTCGCGGTGGACAGCATCCCGGCGATCTTCGCGATCACCACCGACCCGTTCATCGTGCTCACCTCCAACGTGTTCGCGGTGCTGGGCCTGCGCGCGATGTTCTTCCTGCTGGCCGGCATGGCCGACCGCTTCCACCTGCTGCCGTATGGCCTGGCGCTGGTGCTGGGCTTCATCGGCATCAAGATGATGATCATCGACCTGTTCAAGATCCCGACCCCGGTGTCGCTGGGCGTGGTCGCGGTCATCATCGCCGCCACCGTGGTACTGAGCCTGAAGTACCCGCCGAAGGAAGGCTCCGGCCACGCCTGATCATGGCCGGCCGGCGGGATTGTCCCGCCGGCCGCACCCACTCTCCCGCAGCGGTGGCCTTGGTTTCGCGCCAGTCACCGCCATTGCTGAGGTATGGACAACAACGCGCCCCTGCCCGCCGGCGACGTGCCGGCCCCTCGCGATGACCGCTCGCGCATCCTGCGGGCGTTCAATCTCAGCCTTGCCGCTGTGCTGGTGCTGGTGGCCGTGTTCGCCCTGCAGGGCACCTTCGACTGGCGGCCGTGGGCGGTCGCACCGCTGGAAGCCAAGGGCCTGCTTGGCCTGATCGGTGGGCCGATGCTGCATGCCTCGGTCGAGCATATCGCCGCCAACAGCATCGCGATCCTGATCCTGGGCACGCTGGCTGGAAGTGTCTACCCGAAAGCAACCGTACGCGCCCTGCCCCTGCTGTGGCTGGGCTCGGGCATCGGCGCGTGGATGCTGGGCAATCCGGGCAGCGTGCACCTGGGCGCCAGCGGCGTGACCCACGGCCTGATGTTCCTGCTGGCCAGCCTGGGCCTGCTGCGCCGCGACCGCACCGCCATCGCCACCGGCCTGATCGGCATGCTGTTCTACGGCGGCATGCTGATGACCATCCTGCCACACGCCGATGGCGTGTCCTGGCAGTCGCACATGGGCGGCGCCTTCGCCGGCATCATCGCCGCGCTGCTGTTCCGCAACGCCGACCCGCTGCCGCCGCGCCCGCGCTACAGCTGGGAAGACGAAGAAGACGAGGCAGAACCGCTGGCCGACGACGAGCTGGAACCGCCGTCGCCACAGCGCGTGCCGGTGCTGTGGCAGCCGCGCGAGGGCCAGGACTACGTGGTGATTCCGTTCCGCCGGCCGGACGAACCGCGCGGTTGAAGCGAGGGGCCGCCCCGGGCGGGCCCCGGCCCCCCGCGTGGGGCGCCCGGGGGCGCCCCGGCCCCGCCCCCGGGCCGCGGGCCTGGGCCGGGCGCTACCCCGGGCGCCCCCCCGGTCCCGCCGGCCATGGCCGGGCGGCCCCTCGCTTCAGCCGCGCGGTTCGTCCGGCCGGCGGAACGGAATCACCACGTAGTCCTGGCCCTCGCGCGGCT
>NZ_JAZKVY010000104.1:0-367 GCF_036624925.1 Stenotrophomonas sp. A3_2 | reverse complement strand
AAAAAACAAAGGCAAAAGCCGGTCGCTGCGCTCTTCAATGCCTGATTTCTGACATTTCCTGGGTGCCGGCCAGCGGCCGGCACTACCGGGGAGCATTCACGCATGGCCGCAGATCGCGGAAATCTGTCGGGGCGGGGTGGGGGGGGGCCCCCCGCCCCGGGGGGGCCCCGGTGGGGCCCCCGCGCCCCCCCCGGGGGGGTTTTCGGGGGGGGGCGGGGGCCCCCCCCCCGCCCCGCCAGCCCACAGGAAGCCAGCTCTTGCTGTTGCTGTTGCCGTTGCCCTGGCCTCGGCGGGTGCCGGGCGCCGCCCGGCCAGAGCCCTTCCCCCGCTTCCGGTACAATGTCGGGCCCGTTTCCCAACTACGGTT
>NZ_JAZKVY010000103.1:0-609 GCF_036624925.1 Stenotrophomonas sp. A3_2 | reverse complement strand
TTGCTTCCGCGCGCAGAAGGTCGGTCAGTATCTCCATCGTGGTGCGCTGGCGCTGAAGGCCGGTGGTGACCGCATCGTCGAACGCGCCCGCCATGCCCTTGAGCCCAAGCCCGCGCATCGCCTCGATCATGTCATGCCGCTGCATCGAAGGTCCTCAGCTGGTCGTAACGGGCGCAGTCGGCGATCGGCGGATGGCGCAAGGCGCTGTCTTCGGAGGTGATGATGGTGAGCGGTCGCGGCGGTTCGCGGCGCCGCGCCAGGATGTTGAGGATCAGGTCGTCGCTCGCCGTGCCGGTCGCCAATGCCTCGCGGACGGCCGCTTCGACCGGCTCCAGACCATCGGTCAGCACGGCCGACAGCACACGGACGAACCGGCGGTCGGCATCGTCGCCATTGCCAAGCTTGCGGCGCAGGCGCGCCAGCGCCGGCGGCAGATCCCAGTCCTGGAAGGGCGCGCCGTTCCGCAGCGCTCCGGGCTTGCGGGCCAGTACCGGCAGATAATGCCAGGGGTCATAGATCGTGCGGTTGCGCCCGAAGTAGCGGGGATGCTCGGCGACAACCTCCTCGCCGCAGCGCACGACAATGCGGTCGGCATAGGCCCGGACCTGC
>NZ_JAZKVY010000102.1:0-342 GCF_036624925.1 Stenotrophomonas sp. A3_2 | reverse complement strand
CGGCTGACCGACGGCCGCATGAAGAACCTGGCCTTCATCAAGGACCCGGACGGCTACTGGGTCGAGATCATCGCCAACGTCTGACCCGGAAAGGGGCACAATTCCGGTAGCGCCGGGCCCTGCCCCGCGGCCCGGAGCCCGCCCCGCGGCGCGCGCGCCCGGCCCCGCCCCGCGCGACCGCCTCCGGCCCCGTGTTGTAGAGGTTGGGGTGGGGCGGGGGGTGCCCGGGGGCGGGCGCTGGGCGCCCTGACCACGGCGGCGGGGTAGGGCCGGCCGCTACCGGAATTGTGCCCCTTTCCGGGTCAGACGTTGGCGATGATCTCGACCCAGTAGCCGTCCGGG
>NZ_JAZKVY010000101.1:0-312 GCF_036624925.1 Stenotrophomonas sp. A3_2 | reverse complement strand
GTGGAATACATCCAGTACTACAACCAAGAGCGAATCAAGTTGAAATTGAAGGGCCTGAGCCCGGTACAGTACCGGGAGCAGGCCCAACAGGCCCAATCGGCCGCCTGACCCCGTCCAAGTCTCGGGGGTCACTTCACCCTGGGGGCTTGACCGCGGCTTGCTCGTGTGCGCTGTCCTGCGCACACGGCAAGACCGGGGTTGGGCATCGTGCCCAACCCGCCCGAGGCTTGCCTCGGGCCCATGCCGCGGACACCACCGCCCCGCCTACCCACCCGGCCTTTGACAGTTTCCTGTCACCGTCGCACACCACGG
>NZ_JAZKVY010000100.1:0-346 GCF_036624925.1 Stenotrophomonas sp. A3_2 | reverse complement strand
TGAGCTCCGCCTCGATATCGGCGTCGGTGGGCGCGGGGTTTTTGGCGAGCAGGGCGCTGACGGCCATGATCATGCCGCTCTGGCAGTAGCCGCATTGCGGCACCTGGCGGGCGACCCATTCGGCCTGCACGCGGTGGGGGGCGGTGGGGGTGCCCAGGGCCTCGATGGTGGTGACCTGCTGGGTGCCCACGGTTTCGATGGCGACGGAGCAGGAGCGGGCGGCGACGCCGTCCAGATGGACGGTGCAGGCGCCGCATTGGCCGATGCCGCAGCCGAACTTGGTGCCGCTGAGGGCGAGGTTTTCGTGGAGGACCCAGAGGAGGGGTGTGCCCTCGTCGGCGTCCAC
>NZ_JAZKVY010000099.1:0-16839 GCF_036624925.1 Stenotrophomonas sp. A3_2 | reverse complement strand
CTGGAGGCGGGGCTGGTGGAATACATCCAGTACTACAACCAAGAGCGAATCAAATTGAAATTGAAGGGCCTGAGCCCGGTACAGTACCGGGAGCAGGCCCAACAGGCCCAATCGGCCGCCTGACCCCGTCCAAGTCTCGGGCGTCACTTCAAGGACGGGTTTACGGCGTCCCCCGCAATTCCACCCATCCCGGCCAACCTCATGATCGTGCAGACCCACCGACCACGAGGGGCGCAGCCGTTGGCCGAAACCCTCACCCCGCCCGCAGCGCCGCCGCCGCCGCCCACCGCGCCGCCACCCGCGGCGCCGTAATGCACACTGCCTGGTCGGTCACCGTCGTCACCGCGCGCTCCAGCAGCTGGATATCCGCCTCATGCTGGCGCGCCACATGCGGATCCTCAAAGAAGATTGCACGCTGGCAACGCCCCTCCAGCACCCTGTCGGCAATCTGCGCATCACCGCCCATCGGGCCGCTCTGGTAGCGCGTCACCCACGGCGTATCACGTGGCCAGCCCCGGCTCCAGGCCAGTTCGTTCAAACGCTGGCCGGTGGTGCCCGTCGCCACCCGCTCACCGAACCGGGCCAGCACATCGAAGTGCTCATCGGCGAAGGCCAGCATCGCCGGCTTCATCGCATCGTGCGCGATCAGCGCCAGCGTCTGGCTTTCGAACGCATGCAGGTCGTCGGCGCCGCCGTCTGCCGCCAGCCCGGCGTGGACGCGCTCCACTTCGACCCAGTCGCGTGCAGTGG
This sequence comes from Stenotrophomonas sp. A3_2, assembly GCF_036624925.1. Taxonomy (NCBI): domain Bacteria; kingdom Pseudomonadati; phylum Pseudomonadota; class Gammaproteobacteria; order Lysobacterales; family Lysobacteraceae; genus Stenotrophomonas; species Stenotrophomonas sp. A3_2. The sequence continues at coordinate 16,089 of NZ_JAZKVY010000099.1, read as the reverse complement.
CCACGGTCGAAATGAACGGCTTGCCGTGAATCACGCACTGGCGCTTCAGCGCCGTGGCTTCCGGAAATACCGAGGACGGATCGACCGGGTCGATCAGGTAGATCGCGCCATCCAGTGTCCGATCCGGACCCATGCCAACGACTTCGGCGACCAGCTTCATCAGGCCACCCTCGCGACCGTAGGGATAACGGTGCAGGCCCGCGTACCCGGCCAGGAAACCCTGTCGTTCGATCGCGTCATGGGTGCGACCGACCGCATGCAGCGACACGCCCAGCTCGCGCAGGCCGGCCTCGCTGCTGCGCAGCCAACGGAACAGCGCGGCGCGCGCGTCGTGGTGATGAAGACGGTTGGCAGCCAGGCCGATGCGCATCGAACGCTCCGCAGTTACGGGTGAAGGCGGCAGTGTATGTCGGCATTCCCCTATCTGGATGCTTTTACAACTTTCTTCATTGCCGTCGGTCCGCACGTCGATAGCGTGGCAGGCAGCGGTACCGCAGCGCGGCCGTTCCTTCCGCCCGCGAGATGAGGATGCCTACCGTGAATGTCGCCGGCCTCCCGGCAGCCATTGCTGTCATGGCCGGCCTGCTGCTGCCTGCCACGGCCTCCGCCACGGGCTGCAGGACACCGCTGCGCATTGCCTGGCCTTCCGACCGCGCACCCTTGTCGTCCAGCGAACAGGGTGAGGCACGGGGGCTCGGCGCGGTGTACCTGGAGCTGCTGGGCCGGCAACGGCCGCTGCAGCTGCTGCCCGTGCCGGCCGCCAGCGTGGAACGGGATGAGCTGCCGGCCGGCACCCAGGCGCTGCTGGGATGGCCACGCTCGCAGCTGCCCGCCGGGTGGGTGGCCAGCACGCCCTACCTGCAGCTGCCACAGGTGATCGTGCGCTGGGAGGGTACGCCGCCGGTGCTGGGCCTGGAAGATCTGCGTGAGCGAACCGTAGCCAGCCCCAGCCGGATGCCGCTGCAGGGGCTGCTGGCCGAGCAGGCAACGGGTGCGCAGCTGCTGCCACCGGCAGCGCTGGACGATGCGCTCCCGCTGCTGGGCACCGGCCTGATCGATGCCGTGGTTGCCAACCTCGGCGAAGTCGAGGCCGCGTTGCGCCGCTACCAGGGCGATGCACTGCTGATCGCTGCGCCGGCCGGTTTCGATGATGCCCTGGTGCTGGCGACCACGCCCGCCTGCGCCGATGTCATCGCCGGCTTCGAGCAGGCGCTGTCGCAGCTGACCGATCCCGAGCGCGATCAGATCCGCGCGGCCTGGCTGCCGGACCGGCCGCGCAATTGGCCGTCATCGTCACCCCTGCGCTGGCTGGTGCCGGCCTCGTTGATCCTGCTCGCACTGGCGCTGGTACATGCCTACGGTTACTGGCGGGTGCATCGCGAAAGCGTGCGGCGCCGAGTCGTGGAGCAGCGCCTGCAGGAGGTGACTGCGAACCTGCCGGCGGTGGTCTACCAGGCGCGCCGTTCGGCGTGCGGTCACTACAGCTTTCCGCAGATCGCCGGCGACGTGCAGTCTCTGTTCGGAATCAGCGTGGAGAGCGCGCGCATCGATCACCAGTGGCTGCTGGCCGCGGTCCACCCCGAGGACCGCAGCAGGGTGATGGCCTGTATCGAGACAGCCGCATTGGCGCGTGGCCCGATCGATGTCACTTTCCGTACCCGTTCACCACAGGGCTGGCGATGGGTGCGTTCGCATGGGCGACCGTTGTCCTGCGACGATAGCTACGTCGAGTGGAGCGGCTACTGGATCGACGTCAGCGAGGTGCAGTCACGTACCCGCGCGCTGGCCGACGCGCGCCGCGAGGCCGAGCAGGTGGCACAGGCCAAGGCGCACTTCCTGGCCACGATGAGCCATGAGATCCGCACGCCGATGAGCACGCTGCTGGGCATGCTCGAACGGCTGGCGGGCAGCAGGCTGGAGCCACGCCAGCAGCAGGTGCTGGCCACGGTGGATGATGCGGCGCGGATGCTGCGGCAGATCCTCGACGATGTACTGCACAGCCAGCGCCTGCAGGGCGCACCGCTGCAGTTGCGGCCCACCGATCTGGCGGCACTGGTGCGCGCGGTGCAGCAGCTGCTGATGCCGGTGGCCGCCAGCCGCGGCCTGCACCTGCAGGTGGTGCTTGATCCGGAGATGCAGCCGGGATCGCTGGCCGATGGCCTGCGCCTGCGCCAGATCCTGTTCAACCTGGCCGGTAACGCACTGAAGTTCACCCGGCACGGCCACGTGGAACTGCGGTTGCAGGTACTGCAGCAGCATGCCCGCGGGCAGCGGCTGCGCCTGCAGGTAAGCGACAGCGGCGTGGGCATCAGCGAGGAACGACAGCAGGCGGTGTTCGCCGCCTATGCCCAGGCGGAGCGCTCGACCACGCGGCGCTTCGGCGGCAGTGGGCTGGGCCTGGCGATCTGCCGCGAGCTGGCAACCTCGATGGGGGCGGAGCTGCAGCTGCGCAGCTCCCCTGGGGAGGGCACCACGGTATGGATGGATCTGGACCTGGAGGCCTGCGAGGCACCCATGGCCGCACCGTCGGCGGCATCAGCGGATGAGCATCCATTGCCGGCGGCGTGCGTACTGGTGGTTGAAGACCATCCTACCAACCTGCAGCTGCTGGAGCAGCGCCTGTGCGCGCTAGGGCTGCGGGTCCACGCCTGTACCGATGGGAAGTCGGCGCTTGAAGCATGGCAGGCGCAGCCGTTCGAGCTGGTGATCACTGACTGCCACATGCCGGGCATGGACGGCTTCGCACTGGCGCGGGCGATCCGCGCTGATGCCTGCCCGGCACGTGCGCAGGTGCCCATCATCGCGCTCACGGCCAGCGTGATGGAAAGCACCCGCGAAGCCTGTCGCGCGGCTGGCATCGACCACTTCCTGGCCAAGCCGGTGGAGCCGCACGTGCTGCGGGCGCTGCTGGCGGTACTGCTGGCGCCGGACTCAGTGGGCCAGTAGCCGGACGATGCTGGCGGCGGCATCGCGGCCCTCGGCCACGGCGGTCACCACCAGGTCGGCACCGCGTACCGCATCACCACCGGCGAACAGGCGCGGATGCGCGGTCTGGAACGGCAGGCGATCCTTGCCTCCGGCCACGATACGGCCGTTGGACCGGCCTTCCACGCCGTGCTCGGCCAGCCATGCCGGAACGGTCGGCGAGAAGCCGAAGGCGATGATCACCACGTCGGCCTCCAGCAGCGATTCGCTGCCATCGATCGGCACCGCGTTCTGGCGGCCGTTCGCATCCGGCTCACCCAACCGGGTCTCGACCACGGTTACGCCGATTACTTCGTCATCGGCGCCGGCTTCGATCGACAGCGGCTGCCGGTTGAACAGGAAGCGCACACCTTCCTCGCGTGCATTGGCGACCTCGCGCGCGCTGCCGGGCATGTTTGCTTCGTCGCGGCGGTAGGCGCAGGTGACCTTGGCCGCGCCCAGCCGTATCGCGCTGCGCACGCAGTCCATGCCGGTATCGCCACCGCCGAGCACCACCACGCGCTTGCCGTTGAGATCGGGCAGGGCGATGGTGTCTTCCCAGCCGGCAATCGGCCGGCCCTTCGGATCATCACCACCGACGATGCGGCTGTTCTGCACCAGGAACGGCAACGCCGGCAGCACGCCTTTCAGGTCCTGGCCGTCGAGGCCGCCATCGGTGTAGCGGTAGGCGCCGGTGCCGACGAACACCGCATCGTGGGTATCCAGCAGCTGCTGCAGGCTGATGTCGCGGCCGATCTCCACGCCGAGGCGGAACTGCACCCCCATGCCCTCCAGCACGTCGCGGCGGCGACGGATCACGTCCTTGTCCAGCTTGAAGCTGGGGATGCCGAACTGCAGCAGGCCGCCGATCTGCTCGTAGCGGTCATAGACCACGGCGGCAATGCCGGCGCGAGCCAGGCGGTCGGCACAGGCCAGCCCCGCCGGACCGGCGCCGATCACCGCCACGCTGTGGCCGGTCGGCTGCACCGCGGCCAGATCCGGGCGCCAGCCACTGGCCAATGCGGTATCGACGATGTACTTCTCCACCGCGCCGATGGTGACCGCACCGAACTCCTCCAGCGTGCAGCTGCCTTCGCACAGCCGGTCCTGCGGGCACACCCGGCCGCACACTTCCGGCAGCGGGTTGGTGCTGTGGCACAGCGTGGCCGCCTCGTGGATGCGGTTCTCCTGCACCAGCTGAAGCCACTGCGGAATGGCGTTGTGCACCGGGCACTTCCAGCTGCAGTACGGGTTGCCGCAGTCCAGGCAGCGGCCGGCCTGGTACTGCGCGTCTTCCTTGCCGAACCTGCCGTACAGCTCACCCCAGTCGCCGGAGGTGCGCAGTTCCACCGGAATGCGCTGCGGCATGGTGCGGGGCAGGTCGAGGAACTGGAAAGCGTGCTTGCGGCTCATGGCGGGCTCTGTAATGCGAGGGGGAACGTTGCCGGCCAGCGGCCGGCACTACCGGAAAACATCACGCGGCGCGTCGCAGGGTTTCGGTCAGCGACTCGATGCTGGCGGCCTTCGGTTTGACCAGCCAGAACTTGCCGATGTAATCGCGGAACTCGTCCAGGATCTGCTGCGCCCAGATGCTGCCGGTCAGCTCGCGGTGGCGGCCGATCAGGCGGTGCAGGTGCTGGCGATAGTTCTCGAAGCCCTCGGCGGACACGCGATGGATGTCGATCAGCTCGTGGTTGTAGCGGTCGACGAAATCGCGGTCCACGTCCAGCACGTAGGCCAGGCCGCCGGTGAAACCGGCACCGAAGTTCAGCCCGACCTTGCCCAGCACCAGTACCACGCCATCGGTCATGTACTCGCAGCAGTGGTCGCCGGCACCCTCCACTACCGCCAGCGCGCCCGAATTGCGCACCGCGAAACGCTCGCCGGCGCGGCCCGCGGCGAACAGCTCGCCACCGGTAGCGCCATACAGGCAGGTGTTGCCGATGATGGCGGTGCTGCGTGCCTCGAAGCGGGCGCCACGCGGCGGACGCACCACCAGCCGGCCGCCGGCCATGCCCTTGCCGACGTAGTCGTTGGCTTCGCCTTCCACTTCCAGGTGCAGGCCGCCGACGTTGAAGGCGCCGAAGCTCTGCCCGGCACTGCCGCGGAAGCGCAGTTCCAGCGGCGTGTCGGCCATGCCCTGGTTGCCGTGCGCGCGCGCCACCGCGCCCGCCAGGCGGGTGCCGATGCTGCGGTCGGTGTTGTGGATCAGGAAGCGGTGCTCGCCGCCGCGCTTGTGCTCGATGGCCGGGGCCAGCAGCCCATCCATCTGCGTGGCCAGGCTGTCCGGCGATTCGTACAGGCGCTGCGCGGCGCAGTGGCTGCCTTCGTAGCGGCTGTCGGCCAGCAGCCGCGACAGGTCCACGCGCACGCCATCACGGGGCGCTGCCTCGATCTGCCGCAGCAGGTCGGTGCGGCCGACGATCTCTTCCAGCGAACGCGCGCCCAGGTACGACAGCCAGCCGCGCACTTCCTCGGCCAGCAGCCGGAAGAAGTTCTCCACGCGTTCGGGCTGGCCGGTGAAGTGGTTCTCGCGCAGGCGCTCGTCCTGGGTGGCCACGCCGGTGGCGCAGTTGTTGAGGTGGCAGATGCGCAGGTACTTGCAGCCCAGCACGATCATCGGCGCGGTGCCGAAGCCGAAGCTGTCCGCCCCCAGCAGCGCGGCCTTGACCACATCCAGGCCGGTCTTCAGGCCGCCATCGGTCTGCAGCAGGGTGCGCCCGCGCAGGTCGTTGGCCAGCAGCGCCTGGTGCGCTTCGGCCACGCCCAGCTCCCACGGCACGCCGGCATAGCGGATCGAGCTGACCGGCGAAGCGCCGGTGCCGCCGTCATGGCCGGAAATGGTGATCAGGTCCGCGCCGGCCTTGACCACGCCGGCGGCAATCGTGCCAACGCCGGCATGGCTGACCAGCTTTACCGACACCAGCGCGGTCGGGTTGACCTGCTTGAGGTCGTAGATCAGCTGGGCCAGGTCTTCGATCGAATAGATGTCGTGGTGCGGCGGCGGCGAGATCAGGCCGATGCCCGGGCGCGCGTAGCGCAGGCGGGCGATCAGCTCGTTGACCTTGTGGCCGGGCAGCTGGCCGCCTTCGCCGGGCTTGGCGCCCTGCGCGACCTTGATCTGCAGCACCTCGGCGTTGACCAGGTACTCAGCGGTGACACCGAAGCGGCCGGAGGCCACCTGCTTGATCTTGCTGCGCTTTGCGGTGCCATAGCGGGCGGGATCCTCACCGCCTTCGCCGGAATTGCTGCGGCCACCGAGGCGGTTCATGGCAATGGCCAGCGCCTCGTGCGCTTCCGGCGACAGTGCGCCGAGGCTGATCGCCGCAGTATCGAAGCGCGGGAACAGTTCGCTGGCCGGGGCCACCTCGTCCAGCGGCACGGGCGTGGCCGCCGGTACCAGTTCCAGCAGGTCGCGCAGCGCCGACGGTGGCCGCGCATGCACGGCATCGCAGTACTGCTGCCACGCACGCGGGTCACCGCTGCGCGCCGCGCGCTGCAGGGTGGTCACCACGTCCGGGTTGTACATGTGGTACTCGCCGCCGTGCACGTACTTCAGCAGGCCGCCAACATCCACGTCCTGCTGCGCGTCCCAGGCCTGCGCGCACAGTTCGCGCGCGTCGGCATCCAGGCGGGCAAAGCCGGCGCCGCCGATGCGCGAGGCGGTATCGGGGAAGCACAGGTCCACCACTTCCGGTTCCAGGCCGATGATCTCGAACAGCTGCGCGCCGCGGTAGCTGGCCACCGTACAGATGCCCATCTTCGAGATGATCTTCGACAGGCCCTTGTAGATACCCTTGCGGTAGCGGCGGCCGATCTGCGATTGCTCGCCGCCCTTGCTGAGCTTGAGGATGCCGCGACGGCCCAGGTCGAACAGGGTCTGGTAGGCCAGGTACGGGTAAACCGCCGTGGCACCGAAACCGAGCAGGCAGGCCATGTGGTGCGGGTCACGTGCAGTGCCGGTCTCGACGATGAGGTTCACGTCGCAGCGCAGGCCCAGCCGAGACAGGTGGTGGTGGATGGCACTGGTGGCCAGCAGCGCATGCACCATCGGCCGCCCGGCCACCGGGTAGCGGTCGGACAGCAGCAGCATCACCATGCCATCGCGCGCGGCCTGTTCCGCTTCGCTGCAGATGCGTTCGATGCCGGCGCGCAGGCCTTCGTCTTCGCTGTAGGAAAGGTCGAGCAGGCGGTTGGCCTGCACGTACTGGTCCATCTTCAACAGCTGGCGCAGCTTGCGCTGGCTCAGTACCGGCGAATTGAGGATGACGTGGTTCACCGTCTCCGGGCCGGCATGGAAGATGTTGGTTTCCTTGCCGAGCTGGGTGGACAGCGACATCGCGCAGTCTTCGCGCAGCGGGTCGATCGGCGGGTTGGTGACCTGCGCGAAGGCCTGGCGGAAATAGTCGTACAGCGGGCGGCTGCGCTGGCTCAGCGCCGCCATCGGCGTGTCGTCGCCCATCGAGCCGGTGGCTTCCTGCTCGGTCTCGGCCAGCGGCCGCAGCACCTGCTCCACCTCCTCGCTGCTGAGCTGGTACAGCTTGTGGTAGCTGCGCAGGGTGCCTTCGTCGAAGGGCTCTTCCACCAGCGAGGGGTCGATCAGTTCGGTCTGCAGGTAGGTCACGCCCTGCTGCAGCCACTGCTTGTAGGGCGCGCGGCCGCGGTTGATGCGGTCGACCGCATCGGAGTCGAGCAGGTCGCCGCGCTTGAGGTCGATCGCGATCATCTCGCCGGGGCCGAGCTTGCCCTTGCGCACCACGCGCTCGGTCGGCACTTCCCACACGCCGGCTTCGGAGGCGACCAGGAAGTGGCGGTCGGCGGTGAGCATCCAGCGCGCCGGTCGCAGGCCGTTGCGGTCCAGCGTACACACCGCATAGCGGCTGTCGCAGGCGACGATGCCGGCCGGGCCGTCCCACGGCTCGCTGTTGAGGCCGTGGAACTCGTAGAAGGCCGCCAGGTCCGGATCCTTGAATTCCAGCGACTGCGTGGCAGGCGGCACCAGGATGCGCAGCGCCTGGATCAACTCCATGCCACCGGCGACCATCAGCTCCAGCATGTTGTCCAGGCTCTGCGAATCCGAACCGTGCATGGAGATGACCGGGTCGAATTCACCAATATCGAAGCGCGGCGTCTTCCACACCTTGCTGCGCGCCTGCGCCCAGCGACGATTGCCCTCGATGGTGTTGATCTCGCCGTTGTGGGCGAGCATGCGGAACGGATGGGCGAGCGGCCAGCGCGGCAGCGTGTTGGTCGAGAAGCGCTGGTGGAACACGATCGCGCTGGAGGCCAGCTCACGGCGCTGCAGGTCCGGGAAGAAGCGGCTGAGCTTGTCCGGCAGCACCATGCCCTTGTAGCTGATCGCATCCGGGGTGAGGGTGGTGACGTAGAAGTCGGCGTGATCGCGCAGCTGCTGTTCGCTGCGGCGGCGGGCCAGGAACAACGCCAGCGCGAAGCCGGCATCATCCTGGCCAACCCCCGCATCGACGAACACCTGCTCGATGCGCGGCAGCGTGTCGCGCGCCAGTTGGCCGCAGACGCTGTCGTCGGTCGGTACCTCGCGCCAGCCAGCGACCTTGCAGCCCACCGCTTCCACCTGCGCCTGCAGCTGCGCGCGGCAGGCCTGCGCCGCGTCGGCGTCGTGCGGCAGGAATACCAGGCCGGCGGCGAAGCGTGTGGCGACGGCAATGCCGGCTTCGCTGGCCAGCAGTTTCAGGAACGCATCGGGGCGGCGCAGCAGCAGGCCGCAGCCATCACCGGTCAGGCCATCGGCGGCAACACCGCCACGGTGGGTCATGCGCGAAAGCGCGGCGATGGCGGTATCAACCAACAGGCGCGATGGTTGATCGTCGAGCTGGGCGACCATGCCAAATCCACAGGCATCGCGCTCGGAGCGCGGGTCGTAAAGCCCTTGGCGGTTGCGGGGGGCCATCTCTACCTCGATGCGTATAGGGTTGGCGGCGACACTCGTCCCCGCTCATTCCCTGGAGCGCATCGTGAGGCCACCGGATGCCTCGACTAGATCACAGGTTGCTGCAACGCCGCAATACACGGTTGCAGGTGCAACAGAACGCGCCGGCAACCCAGTGCCGGCGCGGGGCGGGACTCAGCCGCAGCGCACGCCGCTGATGGCGCCCTTGGCGTCCACTTCGATGTTCAGGCGGTCGCCGAGGAACTCCATCGTGGCCACATCATTGGGCTTGAGCACGCGTACCTGGCTGGCGCCTGCATCTTCCTGCGCCTGCTTGCCCAGCCCATCGGTGTAGGCCTGGCCGACCAGGCTCTGCACCTGGCTGGCATCGCAGGTGCCGACCGGCGGCGCCTCGATGGCCTTGCCGGCTTCGTCGGCCGGTGCCTTGGCGGCTTCGGCCGCCTGCTGGGCGTGGGCCGTGGCCGAATCCTGTTCATCCAGCGCCGGTGCCTGGCAGGCGGTCAAGGCCAGCACGGCCGGCAGCAGCAGGGCGGAGAGCGAACGGGCGCGAATCGGGAACGACATCATGACTCCGGAAGGGGTTGTGAAGACCCGAGCATAGCGGCGAACCGGCCCTCACGTGTTTGTCTTGTGTTATCGACAGGATCGCGGCACGGCGACCGCGACACTACTGGCATGCCGACCGCCTCCACTCCCGAACGACAGGCCGCGCGCGCGGCCGGCCTGCGCTATGTCGACGACACCCAGCCGGGCATCAGCCGGCGCCGCGCCGGAAAAGGTTTCAGTTACCGCGATGCTGATGGCCACGCGATACGCGACGCCACCACCCTGCAACGCATCCGCGCACTGGCGATTCCACCGGCCTACACTGCGGTGTGGATCTGCGCCCACGCCAACGGCCACCTGCAGGCCACCGGCCGCGATGCACGCGGGCGCAAGCAGTACCGCTACCACTCCGACTGGGCGAAGGAGCGCGACGCCGGCAAGTTCGACCGCATCATCGCCTTTGGCGAGGCCTTGCCCACGCTGCGGCGGCGGTTGTCGCGGGATCTGAAACGGCCGGGTTTCCCTAAGGAAAAGGTGCTGGCCATGGTGGTCGCGTTGCTGGCCGACACCCTGGTGCGGGTCGGCAATGAGACCTATGCGCAGCAGAACCGGTCATTCGGACTGACCACACTGCGTAACCGTCATCTGGAGCTGCTGCGTGGCGGCCGGGTGCGCATGCGTTTCCGCGGCAAGTCCGGGCAGCTGCAGGAGGTGACCGTGGGCGACCGCAGGCTGGGGCTGCTGGTGCGGCGCCTGCAGCAGCTGCCGGGGCAGGCGTTGTTCCAGTACCGCGATGACGACGGTGCGCTGCAGCCGGTCGACTCCGGTGCGGTGAACGACTACCTGCGCGAGGTGATGGGCGAGGACTTCACTGCCAAGGATTTCCGCACCTGGGGCGGGACCGTCGCGGCGGTGCAGGCGTTTGCTGCCACCGAGCTGCCGGAACCGGCCAGCCAGCGTGCGCTGGCGCAGGCACAGCGCAGCGTGGTGTGCCAGGTGGCGGCCCGGTTGGGCAACACGCCGGCGGTGTGCCGCAAGGCCTATATCGACCCGTGCGTGTTCGTCGGCTGGGAGCGCGGTGAACTGGCCAAGCTGGCCGGCCTGCGCGGGCCGCGCCAGTGGGAGCAGGCCACCCTGCGCGTGCTGCGCAGGGCACGCCGGCTCAGCCGCAGTCGTCAGCCGCAGTAGATCGCGACGATATTGTTGGTGCGGCCCTTCTCGATGGTCAGGCGGTCGCCGCCTTCGCTGGCCGGTGGCACCCGCGGGCCGTCGTGGCGCAGGACCCGCACGTGCAGGCTGTCGCTGTCCACGCGTGCACGGGCCACAGTGGCGTCCGAGGCGGCCAGGCCCACCGCGCCGCGCACCCTGTCGCTGTGGCACTGGCCGGAAATCACGCCGTCGATCGGCTGCACCTGGGCCATCGGTGTGCTGCTGCAGGCGGCGAGGGCAAAGCAGACGGCGGCGGTGGCGATGGCATGTTTCATGGAGGCGTTCCCTGTGTGGTTGCGTGCAGGGTGCGACGGCGCACGTGGTGGCGGAATGAATGCCGTGCACATCGTGGACACGGCGCGCTCACTGCCGCCAACAGCGTGCGTAGAGAGACTGCAGGTGCGGCGCGCGCCGCCCCCCCCGGTAGTGTCGGCCGCTGGCCGGCAGCCCCGTTCCCTCTCGAGGAGACCTGCATGGCCACCACCAAGAAGGCACCCGCCCGCCGAAAGGCATCGCCGAAAGTGCGTAAAGGCAGCACCCCGGCCAAGGCGGTCGCCGACCCCGATCGCCCGCGAGTAGTGAAGACCGCGACCCGCAAGGCGGCCGCCAGCGATCCGCGGGCAGCACGCGTCGCGGCCCGGCAGCGGCGCCTGCAGGACCAGGAGAAGGCCAAGGACGCCCGGGCGGCCAGCAAGGCCACGAAGAAGACCGCGACCCAGGCCGGCGCACGGCGCCAGCCGGAGTCGATGCCGGCGCAGCAGCTGGCCAAGCCCGGGCATGAGCACGAACTGGAGCTGGCGCCCCGCTTCCTTGCACCCGACTACGCGGGCAGCGGCAAGCTGCAGGGCATGCGTGCGATCGTCACCGGTGGCGACTCCGGCATTGGCCGTGCGGTGGCGGTGCTGTTCGCACGCGAAGGCGCGGACGTGGCCGTGCTGCACCTGGACGAGGCCGAGGACGCGGACATCACCCGCCAGCACGTGGAGCGCGAAGGCGGCCGTTGCATCGTGATCGCCGGTGACGTGCGCGATCCGCGCTTCTGCGACAAAGCGGTGAAGCAGGTGGCCAAGGCGTTCGGCGGCATCGACATCCTGGTCAACAACGCCGCGTTCCAGCTGCACTGCGAGCGGCTGGAAGACCTGGAAGACGCGCACCTGCAGGAGACCCTGCAGACCAACATCGGCGGTTACATCCAGATGGCGCGCGCGGTGCTGCCGCATCTGGGCGAGGGCGCCAGCATCATCAACACCGGTTCGGAAACGGGCATCTTCGGCAGCAAGGCGCTGATCGACTACTCGGCCACCAAGGGCGCGATCCATGCGTTCACCAAGTCGCTGGCCAGCCAGCTGCTGCCACGTGGCATCCGGGTGAACTGCGTGGCGCCGGGGCCGGTGTGGACGCCGCTGAACCCGGCCGACAAGCAGGCCGAGGACGTCGCCCAGTTCGGCAAGGACAGCGACATGGGCCGGCCCGCACAGCCCGAGGAACTGTCGCCCGCCTATGTGTTCCTGGCCTCTCCGGCCTGTGCCAGTTACATCAGCGGGGTGATCCTGCCGGTGATGGGCGGTCCACGTGGGTGAGACGGGGCTGCCGGCCGCTGGCCGGCAGCCTCAGGGCACGGTCAGCGCAGGCGCATAGAGATCGGCAATGCGTGGAATGAACTGCTGCGGATTGGCACCGACCAGGTTGGTCAGCACCACCACCGCCACGCCGCGCTCGGGATAGACCACGAACGCCGCACGCGCACCGCCGATACCTGCCACCTGCAGGTCGGGCGATGCGCGCAGTACCGGCCAGCCCTCCGCCCACGGGCCGGCACGGCCATCCGCCAAGCGCTCTGCGCTCCACATCCGCCGCAGGGCCGCCTCCGGCAGCAGGCGGCCTTCGGTCAGCGCGGCCAGCCAGCGCGCGGTGTCGTCGGCGGTGGTGAGGATGCCGCCACCGGCCCACAGCGAAGGCGGTATGTCGTAGAACCAATGCGACAGGCGTGGCGGTGCATCGGCCGCGTCGGTGGCACGCGGGGCCAGGCTGTACATCGTCGCCGCATCCGGAATCAGGTCGTAGCTGTCGCCGAAGGTGGTGCGGGCCATGCGCGCGCTGCTGAACTGGCCGGTGGCGAGGAAACGTTCGTAGGGCATGCCGGATTGCTTCGCGATGATCCGTGCCAGAAGAACGTAGTTGGTCTGGTTGTAGGCGAAGCGCTGCCCGGGTTTGGCTTCGACCGGCTGCGCAGTGACGGCCGCCCACGCCTGCGCTTCTGAGCCAGCGCCCAACAGCCCGTTCGCATCAAGGATGTCCGGAAGGCCGGAGGTATGCGCCAGCAGCTGGTGTACGCGTACGTCTCTCCACGCTGGTGGAAGATCATCCAGGTAACGCGAGGCCGGCGCGTCCAGATCCAATCGCCCCTCCTGCGCCAGCTGCGCGGCGGCCACGCCGGTGAACGCCTTGGTGGCCGAGTTGAGCGGGAAGCGGGTGTGGCGCGAAGCAAGCACGCCGTTCTCGACGTTGGCCAGGCCGTAGGCCTCGGACAGCACGATCTGCCCGTCCTTGACCACCGCGACCTGCAGCCCGGGGATGCGCTGCTGCATCATGATCTGGCGGATCAGGCGGCGGGTCTGGTCGTTGGCATGGTCCTGGCTGGCAGAGACGGCGGTGAAGGGCAGGGCACTGATGAGCATGAGCACGACTCGGAGCATTGGACGGAACATGCGGAATTCCAGCGGGCGTTGCGGATCGGATGCGGACAGCGCGCCAAAGGTTTAAGTGCTCGGCGCCGCTACCGTTCGTCGGCCCATGACTTCCGGGGGGTTGACTACAGCTGTCGTCAAGCTGACAGTGGCGACACGTGTAGTCAAGGGAGTGGTGTCATGCGTGGCAAGACCATCGGGGACCAGGAGCTGGCCCTGCTGCAGTACATCGATGAACATGCGCCGGCCAGCGTCGGCGAGGTCGCCAGTGGGTATGGAGAGGCCCGAGGCCTGGCCCGTTCCACCGTGCTGACGATGATGGAGCGGCTGCGGGCGAAGGGGTATCTTCAGCGCCGGCAGCAGGACGGCGTCTACCGCTACCAGGCCACCCGTGGCCCGCAGAGCGTGCTGCAGGGTGCCGTGGCCCAGTTCGTCGACAACACCCTGCAGGGCTCGGTGTCGCCGTTCGTGGCCTACCTGTCGCAGCGCCAGCAGGTCAGCGACAACGAGCTGGCCGAGCTGGAAGCGCTGGTCGCCCAACTCCAATCGCGTCGCCACGAGGGCTGAGCCATGGACACCACGATGCTGATCCCGATGCTGGAACGGCTGGGCTGGACGAGCCTGCAGACCGTACTGCTGGTGGCGCTGGTGTACGGCCTGTGCCGCGTGCTGCCGTCGCTGTCGGCGGCCACCCGCTGCCGCCTGTGGTGGCTGGTCTCGCTGCAGGCCGTGCTCGGCCTGTTCTGGAGCCAGCCGTTGCAGTTGCCCTGGCTGCCGGCCCCGCAGGCGGTGGCGATGACCGCAACCGACGTGGCCGCTGACATGGTCTACCCGCTGGCCCCGGAGGCCTCGGCACAGTTGCTGGCCGCGATGCCGATGCCTGCAGCGGACGTGCCGGCAGTGGCGTGGTGGGCCGTTGCACTGGCTGCGCTGTGGGCATCCGGCGTGCTGCTGATGGCGCTGCGCACCTTGGGTGAGTGGCGCCGCTGCCGCGCACTGCTGGCTGCGGCCTATCCCTGCGAGGACGAGGCGCTGGTACAGGCGCTGCAGCTGGCCTCCGATGCGCACGGCGTGCGTCCTGCGCCGCGGTTGTGGATGAGCACGCAGGTGGACGCACCGCAGCTGGTCGGGCCGTTCCGCCCGGTGCTGCTGCTGCCGGCCGGCGACAATGCCCTGCAGGGCGATGCGCTGGACCTGGCCCTGACCCACGAACTGCAGCACCTGCAGCGGCGTGACCTGCAATGGGGCCTGCTGCCTGCACTGGCCCAGCACCTGTTCTTCTTCCACCCGCTGCTGCGCCTGTCGGTGCGTGAATATGCACAGGCGCGCGAGGAAGCGGTGGATGCAGCGGTGGTTGGCCAACATGGCGCCAGCCGCCAGGCCTATGGCCGCCTGTTGCTGCAGTTGGGCGTGGCCCCGCAGCCGCATCTGGGCGTGGCCAGCGCCGCACCGAGCACCACCAGCCTCAAGCGTCGCCTGCTTTCGCTGCAGTCGCCCCGGTCCTGCCCGCGTCTGCTGGCGGTGGCGCTGACCGCTGCGGTGGTGGTGGTGGGCGTGGCGCCGATGCGGCTGGTCGCAGCGCCGGTGCCGCCCGCCCCGCCCGCCCCTCCGGCCGCGCCGAAGGCCGTGGCGCCGCCACCGCCTAAGGCCCCGGAAGCACCGTCCGCACCGCCGGCGGCCGCGGCTGCCCCAGCGGCACCTGCCGCACCGGCAGCCCCGGCCGAACCTGCTGACGCGACCGGGCCCGACGATGCCGACGTGGCCGACGTCGACGATTCCACCGGCATGGCCGAAGACGATGAAGGCACGGTGTCGGCCGCCCGCTCCATCACCACCTACGGCCGCCTGGACCTGGGCAAGTCGCCCCGGGAGGCCTTTGTGCTGGTCGATGGTGATTCGACTTTCGCCAACGGCGGCATGGACGACGTGACGGTGGCCCGCAGGCAGCTCGGCAAGGGCCCGGCGCTGTGGTTCCGCCAGGGCGACAAGCGCTATGTGGTGCGCGACCCGATGCTGATCCAGAGCCTGCAGCGTGCCTACAGTGGTGCCGCAGAGCTGGGTCGCCAGCAGAGCGAACTGGGCCGCCAGCAGAGTGCGCTGGGTCGCCAGCAGGGCGAACTCGGCAGGCAGATGGGTGAGATGAGCCGCCTGCAGGGCGAGGAGTCGCGCCGCATCGCACTGATTGCCGCCGAGGCTGCACGCAATGCGATGGCCGCCCACGACATCAACCGTGAGGCCGCCGCGGAAGCGGCGAAGGCAGCGCGCGGTGCAACCGGCGATATGGCCGTTGCGCGTGAGGCTGCACGCGAGGCCGCTGCCGAGGCACGTCGTGCGATGCAGGAAGCCCGCAGCGAGGCCACGCAGTCCGGCCGCACCCGTGACATGCGGCGTCTGGCCAACCAGCAGTCTGAACTGGCCAGCCGCCAGGCGGCACTGGGCAGCCAGCAGGCCGCGCTGGGCGAGCGCCAGGCACGTGTGCATGCGCAGGCATCGCAGCAGGCACAGCAGGTGATCGCGCGTGCACTGGCCAGCGGCAAGGCCGAGCGCCTCTGAAACGGCGGTAGCGGGGGGGGCCCGCCCGCGCGGGCCCCGCGGCCCCCGCAAACGGGCGGGGCCCCGGCCGGGCCCCCGCCCGTGGTGGGGGGGCCGGCGCGGGGCGGGGGGGCGCCCGGCCCGCGACCGCCGTTTCAGAGGCGCTCGGCCTTGCCGCTGGCCAGTGCACGCGCGATCACCTGCTGTGCCTGCTGCGATGCC
>NZ_JAZKVY010000098.1:0-1339 GCF_036624925.1 Stenotrophomonas sp. A3_2 | reverse complement strand
TTGATTCGCTCTTGGTTGTAGTACTGGATGTATTCCACCAGCCCCGCCTCCAGACTCTCGATGCTGTCAAAGCTGTTCAGGTAAAAGAACTCCGACTTCAGCGTCCCAAAGAAGCTCTCCATCGCTGCATTGTCCAGGCAGTTGCCACGCCGGGACATGCTTTGTTTCAAAGAGTGCTTTTCCAGCATGTGCCGGTAGTTTTCATGCTGGTACTGCCAGCCCTGATCGGAGTGGATCATGGGGCGCTCATCCGGCGAAAGCTTCTTGATGGCCTCCTCCAGCATCTGACCTACCAGATCGAACACGGGCTGGCGCTTGATCTGATAAGCCACGATTTCGCCGTTGTAGAGGTCCATGATCGGCGACAGATACAGCTTCATGCCTTGTACCTTGAACTCGGTCACGTCGGTCACCCACTTCTGGTTGGGGCGCTCGGCGTGGAATTGGCGATTGAGGTCATTGCCAACCACAACATTGGCGGCCCCCTTGAAGGACCGGTAGCGCTTCACCCGTACCCGTGATTTCAGGCCCATTTCCCCCATCAGGCGCTGTACCCGCTTGTGATTGGTCCGATGACCCTGATTGGCCAATTCCAGCGTCACCGTGCGATAGCCATAGCGCCCTTGGCTTTGATCGTAGATTGCACGGATGCGCTCGCACAGGGCTGCCTCGTCCTGATCCGGATGGGCCAGGACATGGTTCTGGTAATAGAACGTACTGCGTGACAGCTCCGCCGCTTCGAGCAGAAGCGACAGCGTATGAACCTGCCTCAATCCTTGGATGGCTTGCGCTTTGCGTCTTGCGCCGCCTGCTCTTCCCGGATCAAGGCATCGAGTTTTTTTAGGTAGTCGGTCTCCGCACGCAGATAGGCGACTTCCTTGAGCAGCTCATCGCGGCTCATTTCCTCAGGTGGCTTGGACGAACGGGTCTTTTTCATCGGCTTTCGGGGCAGCGGCGGAGGCGGTGCCAACGCTTGGGCACCGCCTTGAGCATACAGGCGCCGCCATCGCCCCACCGCGCCGGCATCACCGATCTGGAAGTAGGTGGTGGCCTCCCGCCCGGACATACCGTCCTGGCTCATTTTTTCCAGGACAGCCAACTTGAACGGGAGGTCATAGAACCGGGCCTGGCGATGAAATCCGCGCCAACCATACAGCCGATAGGTCGCCACCCAGCGCCTGACCGTGGAGGCCTCCAGGCTGTGGCGACGAGCAACGGCTTTGACTGATGTGGAGGTCTTGCAGGCCTCTTTGGCAACCTGCAGTTTGAAACGAGCGTCATATCTGTTCATGTATCCCTCGGGGTTGGATCTGGCGTCCAACTCCCGGGGGTCACTTCA
>NZ_JAZKVY010000097.1:0-324 GCF_036624925.1 Stenotrophomonas sp. A3_2 | reverse complement strand
CGCGACGGGCCTGCTGCTGGCGCAGAAGGACAGCGATATGCCTAAACTCAGGAACATCGCCAGCTAATCATCAAATTGTGAGGCTAATCTCCTCCACATTGGGAGATGTCTCGCGCTGCGCCGGGCTCAACTGGAAGGCGTCTGCATCAATCCGAAGCCATGCACCCTGACCACCGGCTGACTTGTCCCGGTGACCCCGGCCGTTCCGGCCCCTGCCGAGACCGGTATCGTCGGCGCGGCAAAGATATCCTGGCCGAACCGGCGCTGCATATGACGAGCCACACTCTGCGCGTAGCGTCGCTGCCGCCAGGCGGTCGGGCTGTG
>NZ_JAZKVY010000096.1:0-18947 GCF_036624925.1 Stenotrophomonas sp. A3_2 | reverse complement strand
CACCAGGATCGCGCCGTCCATCTGGGCGGCACCGGTGATCATGTTCTTGACGTAGTCAGCGTGGCCCGGGCAGTCAACGTGGGCGTAGTGACGGATCGGGGATTCGTATTCGACGTGCGCGGTCGAGATCGTGATGCCACGCGCCTTTTCTTCCGGAGCGGCGTCGATCGAGGAGTAGTCCTTGAACTCGCCACCGAAGCGCTCGGCACCGATCTTGGTCAGTGCGGCGGTCAGCGTGGTCTTGCCGTGGTCGACGTGACCGATGGTGCCGACATTGACGTGCGGCTTGGTGCGCTCGAACTTACCCTTGGCCATGGCTGCTTATCTCGAATTCGTCTGAGAGGTGATGCTTGAGATGGTGCTCACGAAAGGAATCGAACCTTCGACCTCTTCCTTACCAAGGAAGTGCTCTACCGACTGAGCTACGTGAGCCGAGTTTTGCATTATGACATGAACTCGATAATATTCAAAGTTCATTCAATGGAGCGGGAGACGGGAATCGAACCCGCACCATCAGCTTGGAAGGCTGAGGTTCTACCATTGAACTACTCCCGCGCCGGGAATGTCACAACGTGAAACTGGTGGAGGGAGGTGGATTCGAACCACCGAAGGCGTAAGCCAGCAGATTTACAGTCTGCCCCCGTTGGCCGCTTGGGTATCCCTCCTTACCACCCCAACCCGTTGCCGCCGAAGCGTTGCGGTGTGTGGTGGTGAGCCGCTTATTCTGCTGATGGGACGGGGGGCTGTCAACGCTTTTTTCCATTTTTTTCACACGCTGTCGCAAACCCATTGATACGCAAGGTTATTGCCCGGGAACCGGCAGGGTCTCGCTGGCGAAAATTGCGACATGAGGGACGCCGTCGCCGCCGATCCAGCCCCGATACATGCCCTGGGTGTTGAACGGCGTGGCCATTTTTCCGTCTGCGCCGAGCACGATCGCACCGCCGTCGCCGCCCATCTGCGGAATCGTCTCGTTGATCACGCCCTTGCCGGCCTGCTCCGGGCTCTGCCCCTGGTAGCGCATGCGCGCACAGATCTCGTGCGCGGCCGCAGTGCGGATGTAGTACTCGCCCCACCCGGTGCCGGACACCGCGCAGCGTGCGTCGGCCCAGGTGCCGGCACCGATGATCGGCGAGTCACCGACCCGGCCGTAGCGCTTGTTGGTCATGCCCCCGGTGGAGGTGCCGGCGGCCAGATGCCCCTGCGCGTCCAATGCGACCGCACCAACGGTACCGAAGTGCTTTGCAGTCTCCAGGTCGGCATGTGCCTGGCCACTGGCCTCTTCCTTGAGGGCGCGCTGCAGCTGTTGCCAACGCTTCTCTGTACGGAAGTAGGAGGGATCGACCAGAGGAATGCCCTGCTCGGCCGCGAAGGCTTCGGCGCCCTGCCCGACCATCATCACGTGGCGGGATTTCTGCATCACGGTCTGCGCCAGCAGGATCGGGTTGCGCACCCGTTGCACGCCCGCCACCGCGCCCGCCGCCTGGTTCGCGCCATCCATGACCGCCGCATCCAGCTCGTTGCGGCCGTCGTGGGTGAACACTGCGCCCTTGCCGGCGTTGAAGGTGGGATCGTCCTCCAGCACGGTGATCGCCGCAGTGACCGCTGCGAGCGCAGGGCGACCGGCCACCAGTTCCGCATGACCCTTCAGCAGTGCTGCCCGCAGCGCGTCACGTGCGGCCTTTTCCTCGGCCGGCGACAGGTCCTTGCGCTCGACGCCGGCGCCGCCGTGGATGACCAGCAGCGGTGAAGCGGCCGGTGCGGCCTGGGCAAGCATGGGCAGGGACAGCAGCATAGACAGCGCCAGGCGCAGTTTCATCGGGTACGTCTCCAGCAGGTGGGCAAGGGAGGCATCATCGTAGAGCCGAGCCCATGCTCGGCTGATGCCTCGATTGAAGAGCAGCCGAGCGCGGGCTCGGCTCTACAGCATCCCATGCGTGGTCACAGGATCGCCGGGTCACTGGCGGATGACTTCGATCTCGCCATCGCTGACGTCGGCCACGGCCTGATAGTCGGCCTCGGCCTGGAAGTCATCCAGGCGCATGCGGCTGCCGCTGGCGACCACCGTTACCGGCACCGCGTGGAAGCGCAGCGGCTCACCTTCGACCAGGCGGTCTGCATCGCGGCCGGGGCTGACCACCCAGACCTTGCCCTCGCCGTCAGCACTGTAGACCTGCGCCTGGCCATCAGGCTCCACGCACAGGGCGGTGTCCTCGTCGACGCCGATGCCGACGATGCCGGGGTCGCCACTGTCCTGGGCTGCGCGCGCCACGAACACGATCAGGCGACCGAGCCGGTCGCGCTTGTCGAAGTGGGTGTCGGTGACCACGCGCTGCAGGTAGGGCATCTGCAGGAAGCCACTGTCCATGGTCACCGCACTGCCCATCGGGTCGGCCAGCGCACCGGCGGAGGTGATGCTGCCGCCGTCCATCGCGCCGTAGGCATAGCCACCGAGGATGGCGAGCCCCGCACTGGTACCGGCAATCGGCTTGCCAGCGCGCACATGGGCATTCAGCGCGCGGTTGAGCGCAGTGCCCTTCCAGAAGCGGATGTAGCGCGACTGGTCACCACCGGCAATGAAGATGGCATCGGCGGCGGCAACCACGCGCAGCACGGCCGGATCGTCGGCGCCGCGGCGGCTGTCGAAGACCAGCGTCTGCACTGCGGTGGTACCGCCGATCTCGCGGTACAGGCGGTCCTGCAGCTCATCACTGCCAGAAGCGCGCAGGATCAGCACGCGGCCATTGCCAGCCTGCTTCAGCCACCAGTGGAAGGCCTCCGGCACCCATTCGCCACCGCCCATCAGCATCATGGCCGGTGCGCGCGGACCGGGCCGGGGCGCGTCGAGATCGCCGGCTTCGTAGTAGGCGAAGCCCGGGCCCTGCAGGTCCTGCGCAAGGGCGACCAACGGCACGGCCAAGACCAACAGCGCCAGCCAGGCGAAGGGGGCACGCACGGTCCGATGGAGGCGTCGCATCTTGATCTCCCTGAACAAAATCGACTTGCAAGCGTTTCCACTCTTTGCCAGATAGGGACCCAGTAGTCAAGGACATGAAAAAGGCGTTAAATGCGCGCGCCCGTTCCGGAAATCTGAATGGGGGACAGGGCCCCTCCTCTGCGGGCCGGCTTCATTTCCGAGAATTCCTCATGCGTAGACAGGCGATGGCGTGGTCGATCCAGCTGGCGTTGATGGGCGTGGCTGCTTCCGCGGCGGCCCAGGCACCGGCTTCCTCTTCGGTGCAACAACTGGACGCGGTGCAGGTCACCGGCTCGCGCATTCCGCGCGCCCAGGTGGAAGGCCCCGCCCCGATCACGGTGATCAACGCCGAACAGATCCGCTCCAGCGGCTTCACCAGCGTGCCGGACGTGCTGCGTGCAATGACCCAGAACGGCGGTGAGACGCAGAGCCAGCAGTCCTCCAGCGGCGCCGACTTCTCGCCCGGCGCCCAGCAGGTGGACCTGCGTGGCCTCGGCCCGAACCACACGCTGGTACTGGTCAACGGCCGCCGCATCGCCGACTTCCCGATGCCGTTCAAGGGCCGCAGCAACTTCACCGACGTCTCCAACATCCCGCTGGGGATGATCGAGCGCATCGAAGTGCTGACCGGCAGTGCCTCGGCCATCTACGGCTCGGACGCGATCGCCGGCGTGGTCAACTTCATCCTGAAGAAAAAGGCCGACGGCACCACGATCGACATGCGCATGGGCACCACCAGCGAAGGCGGTGGCGAGTCGTTCGACATGAGCCTGGCCAGCGGCTTCAGCCGCGGCAACTTCAACGCCGTGTACAGCGTCGAGCTGCAGTCGCAGACCCCGCTGTGGGCCTATGAGCGCGACATCCAGGATTCGACCCAGGATGCGCCGACTGAGCGTGCGCGTGCCGCTCGTCGCGCCTATCTGCGTACGGACGGTGACGACGCCTACCTGGATCCGGGAACGACCACCTGTGAAGCGCTGGCCGGGCAGAACCAGGGCAGCACCTATCACGCCTACCGTCCACGCTCAGGCTGGTACTGCGGCAGTGACACGTCGATCGGCTACGGCACCATCCTCAGCAAGCGCCGTGGCGCCAACGGGTACGCTTCGCTCAGCTACGACTTCGACAACGGCCAGCAGTGGTTTGCCGATGTGCAGCTGGGCTATCACACGATGTCGCTGATGCGCGACGTCACCAACTGGGGCCACATGGGCGCCGACGGCAATGAGGCGGGCTATTTCAGAAACATTGCCAGCACGGAGGCCGATCAACAGATCGAAGCCTGGAACCGCCAGTTTTCGCCGGAGGAAATGGGCGGCCTGCGCAACGGCATGGTGCGCAGCACGCAGAAGACCTTCAGCGTGACCACTGGCTTCAAGGGCAATCTGACCGGCAACTGGGACTACGAGGCCGCACTGAGCCACTCGCAATACCAGTCGCGGATCAGCTGGGCGAAGATCATCGCCGCGAGGGCCAATGACCTGTTCCTGGGCCCGCAGCTGGGCGATTACACCGATGACGAAGGCAACGTATTCCCGATTTTCAATGCCGACCCGTCGCGGCTGTACCGGCCGCTGACCCGCGCCGAGTACGATTCGATTGCCGCACGCACTACCTATTCGCCAAAGTCGCGCACCGAGACGGCTGCGTTCACGCTGACCAATTCCGCGCTGTTCGGCCTGCCGGGCGGTGATGCCGGGTTCGCCGCGACCGTGGAAGTGGGCCAGCAGGCCTATGCGCTGAATCCCGATCCGCTGGCCACCCAGTACTACTACTACAGCTGGAAGGATTCGGACGGCCAGGGCTCGCGCAACCGCTGGGCGACCGCCGCCGAGCTGCGCATGCCGCTGCACGAGACGGTCAACCTGAGCGTGGCCGGCCGCTACGACCAGTACCGCTATTCCGGCCACACCATCGGCAAGGCGACCTGGAGCGGCGGTCTGGAATGGCGCCCGATCGACACGCTGCTGGTGCGCGGTTCGTATGGCACCGCGTTCCGCGCGCCGGACCTGCACTACGTGTTCGCCGGACCGGGCAACGACGAGACCACCGCCGAAGACCTGTACAGCTGCCGCGCCGATGGCGCTAGCGACTGTTCCGACTACGAGCGCAACCTGATCCGCAGCCGCACCGGCAACCGCCAGCTCGACCCGGAAACCAGCACCTCGTGGAGTGCAGGCTTCGTCTGGTCGCCGGCGATCGGCCTGGACCTGTCCGTGGACTGGTTTGACATCGACATGCGCAAGCAGGTGCAGGACATGGACGTTCGCACGCTCCTGGCCAACGAAGCCAACTGCCGCCTGGGTACTGCCGACATCAACTCGCCGACCTGCGTGGACGCGCTCGACCGCATCACCCGCACCGGTGATGGCCGCCTATACGGCGTGCGCGTCGCTCCGATCAACGTCGCCCGCGAATCGACCTCCGGTATCGACGTCGGCCTGCGCTACCGCATGCAGACCGGCATCGGCGATTTCATCCTCAACGGCACCCACACCTGGGTGAAGAAGCACGATTTCCAGCGCTACCCCGGTGACCCGACACTGGACCAGTTCGCGGTCAACAGCGGATTCGACATCCCGCGTACCAAGACCAGCCTGAGCGTGACCTGGGAGAAGGACGCGTGGTCGGCGACGGTCTATGGCTCGCGCCTGGGCAAGCTGCCAACTTCGGACAGCTACGACCAGTCGTTCGACTGGGACAGCGGCGACAGCCCGTACGTGAAGGCGACCTACCGCTACAACGCCTCGGTGCAGTACCGCTTCGACGACCACTCGCGCCTGTCGCTGTCGGTGGTCAATGTGTTCAACAAGATGCCGCCGAAGGACACCACGTATACCGCGTACCCGTACTACGACGTGTCCTGGTTCGACAGCGTCGGCCGCACCATCAACCTGCAGTACACCCACAAGTTTGGCGGCACCGCGCTGTAAGGCGCGCCGCCTTGCAGGACGTGGACGACAAGGCCCGCCATTGGCGGGCCTTGTCATTTGCGCTCTGGTAGATGCCCACCTTGGCGGGCACTGTCTCGCCGCGCGCCCACCAAGGTGGGCGGCTATCAGAGCGGGCCACCGGGGTTTTCCACACAATGCGTGGAGAGTGATGGGAACTTGATGTGGACAAGTGGGTTCGAGCGTTGCGATGCAGGCATTTCCGGGCGTGGTTATTTTTTATCCACGCCTCCCGTTGTTTTCCACACCACGCGTGGAAAGCGATGGGAACTTGGTGTGGACAAGTGGGTGCGAGCATTGCAGCGCAGGCGTTTCGAAGCGTGGTGAAAATCTGTCCAGGTCGCGCGGGCGAGCCCCTTGTAGAGCCGAGCCCACGCTCGGCTCCGGCTGGCATCAGCCGAGCATGGGCTCGGCTCTACATCGGCTTCGCCGGTTTTCCACATGCGGCGTGGAAAGCGATGGGAGTTTGCTGTGGACAAGTGCCGGCGAACATCACGCCGCAAGCGTTTCGCAGCGTGGTGATTTTTTATCCATATTCAGAAACGCGAACGCCCCGCACGAGGCGGGGCGTCCGGGGTCGATCCGATGCCGCTGGATCAGACGTTGAAGCGGAAGTGCAGGATGTCGCCTTCCTGCACGCGGTATTCCTTGCCTTCCAAGCGCAGGCGACCGGCTTCCTTGGCGCCGGCTTCGCCCTTGTACTTGATGAAGTCGTCATACGCGATGGTTTCGGCGCGGATGAAGCCCTTCTCGAAATCTGTGTGGATGACCGCGGCAGCCTGCGGGGCGGTGGCACCCTTGCGCACCGTCCACGCACGGACTTCCTTCACGCCTGCGGTGAAGTAGGTCTGCAGGCCCAGCAGGCTGTAGGCCGCGTTGATCACGCGGTTCAGGCCCGGCTCGCTCAGGCCCAGGTCGGCCAGGAAGGTATCGCGGTCTTCATCGTCGAGCTGGGACAGCTCTTCTTCGATCGCGGCCGACACCGGCACCACCTGCGCGCCTTCTGCGGCAGCATGCGCGCGCACAGCTTCCAGGTGCGGGTTGTTCTCGAAACCGTCTTCCAGCACGTTGGCGATGTACATCACCGGCTTCAGGGTCAGCAGGAACAGGTCGCGTACCAGCGCCTTTTCTTCATCATCCAGGCCGACCGAACGACCAGCCTTGCCGTCGGACAGTGCCGCCTGCAGCTTGGCCAGCACCGGCTTGCGCGCCGCTGCATCCTTGTCGCCGCCCTTGGCCGCGCGCTCGGCACGGTTCAGCGCCTTCTCGACGCTGTCCAGGTCGGCCAGCGCCAGCTCGGTATCGATGGTTTCGATGTCCGAGATCGGGTCGACCTTGCCGGCGACGTGCACGATGTCACCGTGCTCGAAGCAGCGCACCACGTGGGTGATGGCATCGACTTCGCGGATGTGCGCCAGGAACTTGTTGCCCAGGCCTTCACCGCTGGCGGCACCGGCGACCAGGCCGGCGATGTCGACGAACTCGACCGCGGTCGGGATGACCTTCTGCGGGTTGATGATGCCCGCCAGCTCGTTCAGGCGCGGGTCCGGTACCGGCACGATGCCGACGTTCGGCTCGATGGTGCAGAACGGGAAGTTCGCCGCGGCGATGCCCGCCTTGGTCAGCGCATTGAACAGGGTCGACTTGCCGACGTTGGGCAGGCCGACGATGCCGCATTTGATACCCATGGGTGACAGCTCTCTGGGGTGAAAGTGATTGGGGAAACAGCGACGTGGGCGCTGCTTTTCCAATCATTCTCCGTACCGACCAACGGTCGGTACCTACCGACCTGGTTGACTCCGTACCGACCAACGGTCGGTACCTACCGGCCTGGTTGACTCCGTACCGGCCAACGGTCGGTACCTACCGGTTACTTCGGGGTGTGCAGGCGCTTCATCGCTTCGTTGAAATCGCCCTGCACCGCCAGCGGCAGCACGTCGATCGCATCGTCGATGGCGCGCGCGATCAGCACGTCATCGTCCTTCGACGGGCGGCCGAGCACCCAACCCACCACGCGGTCCTTGTGGCCGGGATGGCCAATGCCCACGCGCAGGCGATGGAACTTGCCATGGCCGAGCAGGCGGATGGTGTCGCGCAGGCCGTTCTGACCGCCGTGGCCACCGTCGAACTTCAGCCGTGCCGCGCCGGGCGGCAGGTCCAGTTCGTCGTGGGCCAGCAGGGTTTCCTCCGGCTCGATCTTCCAGAACCGCTGCGCGGCCGTGACCGACTTGCCGCTGAGGTTCATGAAGGTGGCGGGCTTGAGGAGCCACACCGTCTGCCCGGCGATCTCGACCTTGGCGGTCTCACCGAACAGCTTGCTGTCCACATTCCATCGCGCACCGGCTTTCTCCGCCAGGGCCTCAACGAAATGAAACCCGGCATTGTGCCGGGTCCGGGCGTGTTCCGATCCGGGGTTGCCCAGACCGACGATCAGTCGCAGTCCTGCCATGGTTCCTTCCAGTACGGTGCCTGCCCGCAGGCAGGCACCGTAGCGGTGTTACTCGGCGGCAGCCGCTTCTTCGTCGGCCGCGTCGGCCTTGCCGGCCTTGGCGGTGACGATGGCGTCGTCGTGGTCCTTGCCCAGCGCCAGGGCCGGGATTTCCACGCCCTTCGGCAGCTTGATGTCGGACAGGTACACCACGTCACCGGCCTTCAGCTCGCCCAGGTCGACTTCGATCGACTCCGGCAGGTCCTTCGGCAGGCAGGTGATGGTCACTTCCTTCAGTTCATGGGTGACCACGACGTCGGCAGCCTTGCCGGCCGGCGAGGTGTCTTCGTTGACGAAGTGCAGCGGGACCGAAGCGGTCAGGGCTTCGTTCTCGTTCACGCGCTGGAAGTCCAGGTGCATGATCAGCTGCTTGTACGGGTGGCGCTGCATGTCACGCAGCAGGACCTTCTGCACCTGACCATCCAGGTTCAGGTCCAGGATCGAGGCATAGAACCACTCGTTCTGCTGGGCCAGCCAGATTTCGTTGTGGTCCAGGCTGATGGCGACCGGCTCGGCGTTGCCGCCGTACACGATGGCCGGGATCACACCGGCGTGACGCAGGCGGCGGCTCGCACCCTTACGCTGCAGTTCACGCTTGGTGACCTTGATTTCATGGGTCTTCGACATTTTCGACTACTCAGGTTGTTGCCGCGCCCTGCGGCGTGGCGGTTGAAGATGCTTCCGCGACCAGAAGCACCCGGGGTATGTCCCTGCCGTTGCCGGCAGGGACGAAAAACTCAGTCGACGTACAGCGAGCTGACCGACTCACCGAAGGCGATGCGGCGCATCGTTTCGGCCAGCATTTCCGCCACGCTCAGCTGGCGGATCTTGCTGCACACTCGCGCGGCGTCCTTCAGCGGGATGGTGTCGGTCACCACCAGCTCGTCGAGCTGGGAATTGGTGATGTTGTCCACTGCCGGGCCCGACAGCACCGCGTGGGTGCAGTAGGCAGCGACCTTGAGCGCACCGCGCGCCTTCAGGGCAGCGGCAGCGGCGCACAGGGTGCCGGCGGTGTCGACGATGTCATCGACCATCACGCAGGTCTTGCCTTCGACGTCACCGATGATGTTCATCACGGTGGAGACGTTGGCGCGCGGGCGGCGCTTGTCGATGATCGCCAGGTCGGCGTCATCCAGGCGCTTGGCCACCGCACGGGCGCGGACCACGCCGCCCACGTCCGGCGACACAACGATCAGGTTCTCGGTGCCGTAGGCGCGCCAGATGTCGGCCAGCAGCAGCGGGGACGCATACACGTTGTCCACCGGAATATCGAAGAAGCCCTGGATCTGGTCAGCGTGCAGGTCGACGGTCAGCACGCGATCAGCGCCAGCGGTGCTGAACATCTTCGCCGCCAGCTTGGCGGTGATCGGCACGCGCGAGGAACGCATGCGGCGATCCTGGCGCGAGTAGCCGAAGTACGGCACCACGGCGGTCACGCTGGCCACCGATGCGCGCTTGAGCGCGTCGATCAGCACCAGCAGTTCCATCAGGTTTTCCGCGCTCGGCGCGCAGGTCGGCTGGATCACGAACACGTCCTGCTTGCGGACGTTCTCTTCGATCTCCACCTGCACTTCGCCATCGGAGAAGTGCGAGACCAGCGCCTTGCCCGGGCGAACCCCCAGTTCCTTGCAGATGTTCTGCGCCAGACGTTTGTTGGCGTTGCCGGAAAAGACCAGCAGGTTCGGGGACTCTTGCATCATGATTGTCTCGGGCGGGGACGAGTGGCGGGGATCCGGAGTCGGCAAGGACCCCGATGGACCCTTGCTGCTGACAACACCGCGGTTGTTTCCACGTCCCGCGCGGGCGATGCGCTGGAAGGCGCGGACACAGCCGCTATTGGCAGGGGCGGTAGGATTCGAACCTACGAATGCCAGGATCAAAACCTGGTGCCTTGGGCCTCTTGGCGACGCCCCTGCAGTGATAAATCAGTGTTGCTCGAGTGCATCCAGCAGTGGCGAACGCGCAACGCCCGCTGCCACCCTTGCCCGCAACTCCTTCGGCAACTTCGACCGTCCCTGCTCTGCGGCAGACTGCGATGCGAACTCGACGAAACAACCACTTCCCGAACCGGTCAGCCGCGCCGTGCCGATGTCGCTCAACGCGGCGAACGCTGCCTCGACGGCAGGCTCACGGCGGCGCAGCACCGGTTCGAACGCGTTCCCGACCAGGGTCCCGGAAGCGAAGTCCTCTATTTTCGCCACTGGGCTGTCGCGCGTCAAATCCGGGTCTGCAAACAGTGCTGGCGTAGGAACATGAACGCCCGGTTCGACCAGCACGTACCAAGCCGGGGCCAGGGTGATCGGCTGCAGGCGCTCGCCCACGCCTTCGGCCCAGGCGTTGCGCCCGCGCACGAATACCGGCACATCTGCGCCCAGGCGCAGGCCCAGCGCCGCCAAAGCCTCTTCATCCAGACCCGCCCGCCACAGCCGGTTCAGCACCACCAGCGCCGTGGCCGCGTCGGACGACCCCCCGCCAAACCCACCCCCGGCGGGAACGTGCTTTTCGACGATGATGTCTGCACCTTGCTCGACCTTTGCCGCTTCCTGAAGCAGGCGCGCGGCACGCACCGCCAGGTCATCAGCCTCGGCCACGCCGGCCAGGCCCTCGCCCTCACGGCGCACCTGGCCGTCTTCACGCAGGCGCAGGCCAATGCGATCGCCCCAGTCCAGCAGGCGGAACACGGTCTGCAGCTCGTGGTAGCCGTCGGCGCGGCGGCCGGTGATGTGCAGGAACAGGTTCAGCTTGGCCGGGGCCGGCCACCAGGACCAGCCCGCGTCATCGTGCCCGGCACTCATGGGGCGCCCTGCCCCCACTGGTCCACCAGCAGGCGCACCTTCGCGTCGCCATTGCTGGCCTCGATCCGGCGCGGCAGCGCCGGGCGTCCGGCCTCGGCCGGGTACCAGTCCAGATACTGCACCTGCCAGCCCATCTGCTGCATGCGACGCGGCCGGCCGTCAGCGTCGCGCTCGACCTTCTCCGGACCGGCAGCATCGCCGGCCACCAGGCCACGGATCCACTGCGGCAGCTGGTTGACCGGTATGTCCCAGCCGGTCGCTTCCAGCAGCAGCTGCTGGGCGTCCTCGCCGTCACGCGGCCCGCCGGCCAGTCCTTCCAGGCGGCCGGCTTCGGAACGGGTATCGCCGGCCAGCTTCCAGCTCTGCCGGGTCACCGGCGCGCTCAGCTCGACCACATAGCGGCGTCCTTCCTGCTTCCAGTCGATGCGTCCGCTGCCGCCGTCCTTGCCCTTGCTGACCGCGACCCGGCCCTGGAAAGCCCAGTCCGGCTGTGCCTGCAGCGCGGCCACGCGCGCCGCCTCGGCCTGCGCCGCTTCGGCTGAAACAACCTCGACCACCGCCGGCGCCGGGGTCTTCTGCGTGCCCACGCTGGTACAGGCGGTCACCGCCAGGGTCACGGCCGCCAACAGCAGCGGCCGGATCAGGGAAACACTCATGGATTGAATTTCTCGCGGGCGCGCAGCAGCGCGCGGTTTTCAGGATCGAGCTTGGCCGCTTCTTCGAAGAAGTGGCGGGCCTCGTCATGCTTGCCCAGCACCCAGAGCACTTCGCCGACGTGGGAAGCGATCTCCGGGTCCTTGGCCAGGGTCCAGGCCCGGCGCAGCTGCACCAGTGCTTCTTCCTTGCGACCCAGGCGATACAGCACCCAGCCATAGCTGTCGACGATGGCGGCGTTGTCCGGTTCGGCCACGCGGGCGCGGTCGATCAGCTCCAGCGCTTCCTGCAGGCGGCCGGTACGGTCGGCCAGGGTGTAGCCCAAGGCATTCAGGGCCGGCACGTTTTCCGGGTCGGTCACCAGGATCTTGCGCAGGTCGGCCTCGGCGCGCGGGATATCGTCGCGGCGCTCCCAGGCGAGTGCACGGGCGTACAGCAGGCCGTTGTCATCCGGGTAGGCGGCCAGGCCGCGGGCCAATGCATCCAGTTCGCCGGCACTGTCATCGCCACGCTGGCGCAGTTCAGCCTCCAGCAGATAGGCGTCGCGACGCACATCGTCATCGACCACCGCATCGGACTGGATCGCGTGCACTTCATCCAGGGCCTGCGGCAGGCGCCCGGCCAGGGCCTGGGCATTGGCCGCGCGCAGGCGTGCTTCGCTCAGCTCATCGCCGCCGGGCACGCTGTGGTACCACTGCACCGCCTCCGGATAGCGCTTCAGGTACTCGGCGATCTTGCCCAGCAGCAGGCGCTGCGCCGGGTCCGGCTTGGCCGCCTGCCGCGACAGTTCGTTGTAGAGATTGGACAGCGCTGCCTTGTCGCCCTGCTTGGCCAGCAGCGAGGCGCGCATGCCCCAGGTCTGCACGTCCTGCGGGCCGAACGCCAGCACGCGCTCGGCCGCAGCAGGCTGCCCCAGGCTGTCGTAGGCGATGGCCACCGCATTGCGCAGTTCCGGGTCCTGGCGCGTCTTCGGCTCCACATCGTGCAGCAGCGACAGCGCCTTGTCGGTCTCGCCCGCTTGTTGCAACTGGCTGGCGCGCAGCAGTGCCACACGTGGCTCTTCCGGGAAGCGCTTGACCACCTCATCGATCATCCGCCGCGCCAGCTCGGGCTTTTCCATGCGCAGGGCCAGGCGACCGAACTCCTGCCAGGCCTCGATCTTCGGCGGAATCGCATTGGCATCGACCAGCTCGCCGAGCACCTGCGCCGGCACCGCCGGGTCGCGGCCACCGCCGATCAGCGCGGCCAGGGCGAACTTCCAGCCGCGCTCGTCGGGGTCGGCCAGCAGCGCCTGCAGCTCGGTGCGGGCAGCCTTCACATCGCCCTGGCGCATGGCCAGCGCACCGGCGGCGCTGCGCATGGTCAACGAGCGCGGGGCGCGCTGCTGCCACAGGGCCAGGCCCTTGGCGGCGCTGGCATCATCGTTGGCCAGCATGGAGATACGGGTCGCGCGCTCGGCCAGGCCGGCGTCGCCGTCGGTCTGCTGGGCCGCCTGCAGGTACCAGCGCGCCGCCTCGGCCAGCTTGCCGGCCTGCAGCGCGAACTCACCGGCCATCACCGGTTCCAGCGCCAGTTCCTCAGTGGCCGGGGCCCTTACAGGGGCCTTGGCCGGCACCGCCGCCAGGGCCTGGCTGCAGGCCAGGGACAGCAGCAGAACACTGGGGATGCGAATCAATGCGGGCATCGTCGGCATCGGGGCCTTAAAATGTCGTCCAATGGCCAGCAGCTTATCGCAAGCAACTGAACAATGACCCTGTGGGTGCTCGGACTGAATCACCAGACCGCACCGGTGGAGCTGCGCGAGCGCGCGGCCTTCGCCGGTGAGGCGTTGCCGCGCGCGCTCGGTTCGCTGCGCGATACCCCGCAGATTGCCGAGGCGGTGCTGCTGTCCACCTGCAACCGCACCGAACTGTACGCCGTGGCCGAGTCGGCACAGGCGCTGGACCAGTGGCTGCACAGCCAGGCCGGTGACCTGCAGGGCTATCTGTACCAGCATGCCGATGCCGAAGCTGTGCGCCACCTGTTCCGGGTTGCCACCGGGCTGGACTCGATGGTGCTGGGCGAACCGCAGATCCTCGGCCAGGTGAAGGACGCCTGGTCGACCGCGCGCGACCATGGCCTGCTCGGCCAGCGCCTGGACCGCCTGTTCCAGCAGACCTTCTCGGTGGCCAAGCGTGCGCGGACCGATACCCAGATCGGCACCAACCCGGTGTCGGTGGCCTCGGCGGCCGTGCGCCTGGCACAGAACGCGTTCGCCCGGCTGGACGATTCCACCGTGCTGCTGGTCGGTGCCGGCGAGACCATCGAACTGGCTGCACGGCACCTGAGCGAAGGCAAGGTACGCCGGCTGCTGATCGCCAACCGCACCCTCGCCCACGCGCAGGAACTTGCCAGCCGCCATGGTGGCGTGGCCCTGCCGCTGACCGAACTGGACCGTCACCTGGGCGAGGCCGACATCGTGTTCTCGGCCACCGCTGCGCGCGAACCGGTGATCCATCGCGAGATGGTGGCCAAGGCCCTGCGCGCGCGCCGGCACAAGCCGATGCTGCTGTTCGACCTGGCCGTGCCGCGCGACATCGAAGCCGAGGTCGGCACGCTCAACGACGCCTTCCTCTACACCGTCGATGACCTGGAACGCGCGGTGGAAGACAACCGTCGTGGCCGCCGCGAGGCCGCTGCCGAGGCCGAGGCGATCATCGACCTGCAGGTATCGCGCTTCATCGAGACCCAGCAGGCCAGCGCCCACCAGGCACCACTGCGGCAGCTGCGCGCGTTCGGCGAAGCCACCCGTGCCGAGCTGCTGGAGCGCGCGCGCCAGCAGCTGGCCAACGGCAAGCCCGCCGACGAAGTGCTGGAACTGCTGGCCCACGGCCTGACCAACCGCCTGCTGCACCCGCCGACCGCCGCACTGCGCGCCGCCGCGCTGAGTGGCGATGCCGACCTGACCCGCGCCGCCGAGCGCCTGTTCCCGGCCACGCCGGGTTACCGCCACCCACCCGTGAGACCCGATGACGCCGACCCTGCGCCGTAAGCTGGAAGCGCTGGCCGAGCGCCGCGAAGAACTGGAACGCCTGCTCGCCGAACCCGATGTGGTCGCCGACAACACCCGTTTCCGCGACCTTTCGCGCGAATTCGCCCAACTTGAACCGGTTGCCACTGCACTGGCCGATGAAGCCCGTGCCAAGGCCGACCTGGCCGCCGCCGAAGGCATGCGCGCCGATCCCGATCTGCGCGAGCTGGCCGACGAGGAGATCGCCGCCGCGCAGGCGCGCCTGCAGGCGCTGGAGCAGGAGCTCGCATTGCTGCTGGTGCCACGCGACCCGCGCGACGAAGGCAACCTGTTCCTGGAAGTGCGCGCCGGCACTGGCGGCGACGAAGCCGCGATCTTCGCTGGCGACCTGTTCCGCATGTACGCCCGCTATGCCGAGCGCCAGGGCTGGAAGGTCGAGATCGAATCGGACAGCCCGGGCGAGCACGGCGGCTACAAGGAGGTGGTGGCACGCGTGGTCGGCCGGGGAGCGTTCTCGCGCCTGAAGTTCGAATCGGGCACGCACCGCGTGCAGCGCGTGCCGGCCACCGAATCGCAGGGCCGCATCCACACCTCGGCGGCCACCGTGGCAATCATTCCGGAGGCCGACGAAGTCGATGACATCGTCATCAACCCCGCCGACCTGAAGGTGGATACGTTCCGCTCGTCCGGCGCCGGTGGCCAGCACGTCAACAAGACCGAGTCGGCGATCCGCATCACCCACCTGCCGACCGGCGTAGTGGTGGAATGCCAGACCGAACGCAGCCAGCACGCCAATCGCGACAAGGCGATGAAGCGCCTGAAGGCGCAGCTGCTCGATGCCGAACGCCAGCGCCAGGACGCGGCGCAGGCCGAATCGCGGCGCCTGCAGGTCGGCAGCGGCGACCGCAGCCAGCGCATCCGCACGTACAACTTCCCGCAGGGCCGGATCACCGACCACCGCGTGGAAGGCCTGACCCTGTACGACCTGCCCAACATCCTGGCCGGCGACCTCGACCCGCTGCTGCAGCGACTCAGCCACGAACACCAGGTCGACGCCCTGGCGCAGTTGTCGGCGGACTGATCACGATGACGGCCTGGCAGCAGCGACAGCACCTGCAGCAGGCGATCGCGCGCCAGCCCGGCGACTTCGTGGCCTGGGTGATGCTGGCCGACCTGGAACTGGAAGCCGGCGACATCGCTGCCGGCGAGCAGGCCGCACGACGCGCACTGCAACTGCGCCCCAACCACCCCGAAGCGCTGGCGCGGCTGGGCCGCGTGGCCTGGATGGCCGGCGCACATGGCGATGCAGCGAAGCTGCTGGGCCAGGCTTCGGCACTGGCCCCGCAGCACCCGGGCATCGCGTTGTGGCTGGGCCATGCGCTGGAAGATGCCGATGATGCCGAAGGGGCGGCGACGGCCTATCGCCGCGCGCATGCGCTGATGCCGGGCGAACCCTATATCGCCGCCCAGCGCCTGGCCTGGCAGCGCCGCCTGTGCGACTGGCAGGACGTGGACGCACTGGCCACACAAGTGCGTGGCGCACTGGCCAGCGGCCAAGGTGTGGTCGAACCGTTCGCGTTCCTCAGCGAGGATGCCACCGCAGCCGAACAGCTGGCCTGCGCGCGCGCGCGCGCCGCGGTGATTGCTTCGGGGGTACGTCCCCTTCCTGCCGTGAAGGTGCGCGCGCACGGCCCCCTGCGCGTCGGTTTCCTTTCCAATGGTTTTGGCGCCCATCCCACCGGGCTGCTGACCGTGGCCCTGTTCGAGCAGCTGCGTCATGACCCGGCGTTGCAGCTGCATCTGTTCGCGTTGAACCGCGACGACGGCAGCCGCATCCGCCAGCGCCTGCAGACGGCCACACAGCTGCATGATGTGGCTGGCCTGCGCCATGCAGACACTGCCGCACGCATCCGCGCACAGGGCATCGACCTGTTGTTCGACCTGCGCGGCTGGGGCGGCGGCGGCACGCCGGAGGTACTGGCGATGCGCCCTGCCCCGCTGCAGTTGAACTGGCTGGCTTACCCCGGCACGTCCGGGGCGCCGTGGATGGATGCCGTGATCGGCGACAGCTTCGTTTTGCCAGTTTCACTGGAGCCGCACTACAGCGAACGGGTGCTGCGCCTGCCGCGTGCCTTCCAGCCCTCGGACAACACCCGCATGCTGGAGCCGGCACCGTCCCGCGCCGAGTGCGGGTTGCCCGGAAACGGCGTCGTGTTCTGCTGCTTCAACAACAGCTACAAGCTCAACCCGCGCAGCATGGGCCGCGCATTCGCAGTGCTGCAGGCGGTGCCCGGCAGCGTGCTGTGGCTGCTGTCCGGCCCCGGCCACGCCGACGCCCGCCTGCGCAGCGCCGCACAGGCCGCTGGGCTGGACCCAACGCGGCTGGTGTTCATGGCCAAACTGCCGCATCCGCAGTATCTGGCCCGCTATCAGCTGGCCGACCTGTTCCTCGACACGCATCCGTACAACGCCCACACCACCGCGTCCGACGCGCTGTGGGCCGGCTGCCCGGTGCTGACCTGCCCCGGCGACACGTTCGCCGCGCGCGTGGCCGGCAGCCTCAACCACCATCTGGGACTGGCGCCGATGAATGTCGCCGACGATGCGGCGTTCATCACCACCGCCAGCGCGCTGGGCAATGACCCGGCGGCGCTGGCCGCGTTGCGCGCTGAACTGGCACAGGCGCGCGAGCGCAGCGGGCTGTTCGACATGGGCGGGTTTGCCCGCGATCTGTCAGCGTTGGTGCAGCAACTGGCACGTGAGAACGGCTGGACGGGCGCAGCAGGGTAAGCGCGACCAGGTAGCGTCGACATCGCCTGGGCAGCCCCTGCGCTACGCTCGGGCTTCCTCCCCGCGGGTGTGACGATGGCCAAGCTCAAGCGCAAGGACTACGACGAACTGCTGCTGCCTTTGCAGCTGGAACTGACCGCCATGGCGCGCTGGGTGCAGCACAGCGGGCAACGCCTGCTGGTGCTGTTTGAAGGGCGCGACACGGCGGGCAAGGGCGGCGCGATCCAGGCCATCAGCCAGCACCTCAACCCGCGCCAGTGCCGCGTGGTGGCACTGCCCAAGCCCACCGACCGCGAAGCCACGCAGTGGTACTTCCAGCGCTACGCCTCGCACTTGCCCGCCGCCGGCGAGATCGTGCTGATGGACCGCAGCTGGTACAACCGCGCAGGCGTCGAACGGGTGATGGGCTACTGCAGCGAGACCGAGTACCAGCAGTTCCTGCGCCAGGCGCCGGTGTTCGAACAGCTGCTGGTGGACGACGGCATCCTGCTGTTCAAGTACTGGCTGTGCGTGGACCAGGAGCAGCAGGAGAAGCGCTTCGCCGAGCGCCATCTCGATCCGCTGAAGGGCTGGAAGCTCTCCCCGGTGGACCTGAAGTCGCGCAGCAAGTACAGCGCGTACACCGAGGCCCGCGAGGCGATGCTGCGCGCGACGCATCGGGAGGCGGCACCGTGGACGTTGGTGGATTTCAACGACCAGCGGCTCGGCCGGCTGACGCTGGTGCGCAACCTGCTGGACCGGTTGCCGGACACGCGCGTGGATGCGCCGTTGCCGGAGCTGCCGAAGCTGAAGGGCAAGCTGCATCGCGAGCACTACGATGTGCTGAAGCCGATCGAGGACTTCCCGGTCGAGGAATAGGGTGGGTTGGCAGGGCCTGCGGTCCTGCACCTGCTACGAACCAAGGCAACAGCAACAGCCGAAGCAGAAGCGGGTTTCCTGTGGGTAGGCAGGGTGGGTCCGCTTGCGGGGGACGCCGTAAATACGTCCATGTAGGCTCGGTCGCCGCATCCATGCGGCTCACGCCCCCGCAAGCGGACCCACCCCGCCTTCGACAGATCTCTACGATCTGTCGGAATAGCGCCTGGGGTCAGACCCGTTTGCCGCAGGAAAACGGATCTGACCCCGAATTGATTCGAGATCTGAAAGAGATTCATCCACGCATGGCGTGGATCTACCAGATCGCAGAAATCTGTCAGAGGCGGGGCGGTGTCGGAGTGCGGGGTGTCAGCCGCATGGATGCGGCTGCCAAGCCTACATGGACGTACTTGCGGCGTCCCCGCAC